>JAJDDL010000339.1 GCA_029260335.1 Phycisphaerales bacterium
ATCAACCAGGCCAAGGTCGACGTTGCCGAGCAGGAGCGCGACGGTGCGACGGGCGAGGCGATGGCCAACCGTGCCAAGATCGTCAACGTCTCCAATGAGAGCGCGCTCGCCGAGCAGGGCAAGAAGCAGGCCGAGCAGCAGCAGCGTGTGGAAATCGCCAGGCTCGAGGCCGAAGCGATCGTGGGCGAGGTCCAGTCCAAGCGAGACCGCGAGATCGCCGCAGCCGAGCGCGAGGCCGAGACGATCGCGGCTCGCAAGAGGGCCGAGCAAGAGCAGCGTGTCCGGGTCGCCGAGGCCGAGGCGACCGCCAAGGAAGGCGAGAATACCTCTCAGGCGCGTGTTGCAGAATCAAACGCGCAGCTGGGTGAGATTCAGGCCGACGCCAGACGTCGCGCCGAGGTCGCCCAGGCCCAGTCGCGCGAGACGATCAACGAGGCTGAGCGGCTGGCGGAACTGGCACGCTTGGCCAAGGAACAGATCGCGCCCCAGGAGATCGAGAAGCAGCGAATTGAGATCGCAGCCGAGGCCGAGGCCGAGCGCACGCGGAGGATCGCCCAAGGTGAGGCCGACGCCGAGCTTGCGCGGTATCAGGCCGAGGCTAAGGGTACTCAGAGCGTGCTGGAGGCCAAGGCCGAGGGGTATCGCCAGCTTATGGAAGCCTGTGCCGAGCGACCCGATGTCGCGCCGACGCTCTTGCTCATTGAGCAGTTGCCGGCACTCGTCGCCGAGCAGGTCAAGGCGATCAGCAGTCTCAAGATCGACAAGATCACGGTCTGGGACCAGGGCACCAACGGCGACGGCCGAAACGCAACGAGTGATTTCCTCTCGGGCATGGTCGGGGCACTGCCGAGAATGCACGAACTGGCCAAGCAAGCCGGCATCGACCTGCCCAAGGCACTGGGCAAGCTCGACGAGGCCAACAAGAACGGCCATCTCACGCTCGCGACCGACGAAGAGCCAGACACGCCGCCTTCGGCAGATGATGCAACGAAGAGCTGATCAAAGAGTGATTCGGAGTTACACGGAACTGGGACTGGGCCACTTGGTCCGGTCCCATTTCTATTCAGACAGCCCCACATCTCTCAGATCGATCTTGGGCCCGGCATGGCAGAACGATACACTGGATGGTCACCGATTCTTCCCCCTACAGGAGTGTGCTCGACATGCCTGAGATCCCGACTCCAAACAAAGGCGGTGAGATCCCGCATGGACCGGCCGCATCGCCCGAGGACTCAGCCCTGTCCGATAAACGCTCGGTCGACCGAAACGGAACCGATCCCTCGACCGCCAGGAATACGAAAAAGACGAAGAAACCCCAGAAGCCGACCGCATCACAGTTGATGGCCGAGATTCGCCACAGCCCTGAGCAGATCCGCGAGATGTTTCGCAACGGCGAGTATCCATACAAGAGGCGCATCAGTCGCCCCGTCTACGAGAGGCGCAAGAAGGAACTGCAGGTCGAACTGCTCAAGGTACAGAACTGGGTCAAGCTGACCGGACAGCGCATCGTGGTCCTCTTCGAAGGCCGAGACGCCGCCGGCAAAGGCGGCACGATCAAGCGCTTCATGGAGCATCTCAACCCACGAGCCGCCCGGACCGTCGCTCTCGAGAAGCCCACGGAGCAGGAGCTGGGCCAATGGTATTTCCAGCGGTATATCAAGCACCTGCCCACGCAGGGCGAGATGGTCTTCTTCGATCGCTCCTGGTACAACCGCGCGGGTGTTGAGCGGGTGATGGGCTTTTGTGGATCGCTTGAGTATCTGGAGTTCATGCGGCAGGTCCCCGATCTCGAGCGAATGCTCGTCCGGTCCGGAATCCGTCTGTTCAAGTACTGGTTCTCGGTGACCAAAGCCGAGCAACAGCGCCGCTTCACTTCCCGGGAGCACGATCCGCTCAAGCAGTGGAAGCTCAGTCCGATCGACACCATGTCTCGCGACAAGTGGGACGACTACACCGAGGCGAAAGAAGCGATGTATTTCTATACAGATACCGCTGATGCGCCATGGACCATCATCAAGTCGGACGACAAGAAGCGCGCCCGCCTCAACTGCATGCAACACTTCCTCTCACACCTGGACTACCCCGACAAGGACACCCATACCGTTCATGGCCCGGACCCGCTGATCGTCGGCACGCCCGCGCAGGTATTCGAGAAGGATCGGTACCTCTGGGATTGATGACTCGTCCGCGCATCCGTGTTGCTTTCATTTGAGCCGTCCACAGAGAGCAGAGCCCACGCCATTAGAACTGGTGTAGCGGGTAGTCGCAGGCCCGACCGTGAGGGAGGGCGTCTACCTGATCTTCAGATCCTCTGGGCCTCATTGCTCATGGACACGCGATTCTGTGCCGCGACCGTCCCTTGGAGCGGAAGTAGAACAGAAGAAGTCATAGACACCCTCCCTCACGGTCGGGCCTGTGAGCCGCAGCTGCCCCGCCTGCATTCGCAACTGCTCTAGTCCTCGAAGTAAGACTCCGCGTCCTTCGGCAAGTCCCGCAAGATCTGCTGCAACTCCTCGTCCAGATCATGCCCCTCGGTGTCGATCGCCTCGCCCCGCTCGAGATCCATATCCCGATGCCGACGCGTCCGGATGATCATCCGAATCGGCACCTCCTCAAACGGCAGCACCTCGCGCAAACGATTCATCAAAAACCGCTTGTATTGTTCGCTGAACAGGTCCGGCCTATTCACGATCATCACAATCGTCGGCGGGCTCGAACGCACCTGGGCCACAAAGAAGACCTTCACAAGCGTGCCCAAAGAACTCGCCGGGCCTCGCTTGTCGATGATGTCTCGCACGATCCGATTGAGCTTGCCCGTGCCCACCCGTTCCTCGGCTTGCTCCTTGATATCAAAGCACAGGTCGATCAACTGGCGTACATTCGTGCCCTCTTTCGCACTGATCACCGCGATCGGCGCGAGCGTCAGGCCCTTGAGATCCTTGCGCAGATACTCGCCATAATGCTCGACGCTCAAAGGCTTGCCGTCACGCCCCGCGCGCCCCTCGACCAAGTCCCACTTGTTCACCGCAATGATGCAAGGCTTGTACGCGGCGTTGATGATCTGCGCCAGAAGCTCATCGACCTGGCTCACCTTTTCGGTCGCGTCGACCGCAAGCACGACCACGTCGGCACGCAAGATCGCACGCTGTGCCCGATCGAACGCGAAGTGATCCACCCTGCCCTGAAAACTCTTCTTGCGTCGAAGCCCGGCGGTATCGATCGCGACCACGCTCCTGCCGTCGATATCCAGCCGCACGTCGATCGCGTCGCGCGTCGTGCCCGGGATCTCGCTCACGATCACGCGCTCTTCTCCCGCGAGATTGTTGATCAGCGTGCTCTTGCCCGCGTTGCGCCTGCCGACGATCGCGATCTTGAGATCCGCGCCCTCCACCCGCTCGTCGACCCCGTCGGCCTCGGGTGTCACCGCATACAGCGCATCAAGGAACGCCCGCCGGAGATACTTGGTGGTGCTCGAGACCATCAACGGCTCGCCGAAGCCCAGGCCGCTGGCCTCCAGCGCGTGCGGCTCCCAGTTGAGCCCATCCACCTTGGTCGCGACCACGCGTATCGCCGGCGCCGGCCGATCATCGTCCTGGTCCTTGGACTTGCGATCCGAGCCGAGCGATTTCTCTCGCAAGAGCTTGGCGATCTCCCAATCCCCAGGCGTGAGCCCCGCCTGCGCATCGACCGCAAACAGGATCACATCAGACGTCCGCGCGGCTTCTGCGATCTGGAACTCAATATCCCCGGTCAGCTTCGAAAGATCATTGCCCACCTCGTCAAATCGCTGTCCCTCGGCCACATACACGCCATATCCCCCGGTATCGATGACCTCCACGGGCTTGGGAGGGCCCTCAGCACTAGGAGCATCCAGGTCCAGAATCGTGCCAACGCGATCGCGGGTCACGCCCGGCAGATCGTCCACGATCGCGACCTTTTCATGCGCGATGAGGTTGAGCAGGCTGCTCTTTCCGACATTTGGACGGCCGACGATAGCGACGCGAGGGATGGGCATCGTCGATTCTATGGACGCTGACGCCCAGGCCCTAATGAGTTGGAATCCTGTTTCGCTTGGTCCGGATAGTCTCTGGGCACACGAACGGATCTCGCTCTCCCAGAAAGGCCTCCCGTGGACCGCTTCCTCCTCGTACTCGCCGTCGTTGCCGGCTCAGTCCTCCTGCTCACCGGCATTCTCCACACCCTCCGCCACCTCGGCCCGGTCGGCAGGGCCCTCGCTTCTCGCTGCGCCCACGCCCCGGGCCTTGATCTCATCATCATCCTCTTCCAGATCGCCCCCATCGTCCTCGGTGCGATCTACGCGGGC
Source organism: Phycisphaerales bacterium (assembly GCA_029260335.1). Classification (GTDB taxonomy): domain Bacteria; phylum Planctomycetota; class Phycisphaerae; order Phycisphaerales; family UBA1924; genus S146-42. Next base: position 4,325 of record JAJDDL010000339.1, read on the forward strand.
TGGCTGGGCGTGGCCGCCGCCATCCCCGGCCAGATCCTCGGCTACTTCTTCTGGTCCTGGCTCCACGAGCTCGCCAACCGCAAGGCCCTGAAGGGCCCACGCATCGTCTCCAAGCTCAACCAAATCCTCGGCGGCGGCTTAAAGGGCGCACTGCGCAACCACCTCGCGGTCTGGGCCACGGCTTTGGCATTACCCTGCTTCCTCATCCTTCGAGCCGCGCAGATTTTCGTCTACCCCCTCCTCGTCTGGCTGCTCGACTTCCCACGCTACCCACCCTCCGAGTGGATCCGCGTCTCGCGCCACAAGTTCGACGGCCTCGTCGGCCACGATCTCGCCTGGTGTCTCTATTGCGATTGGATGACCGGCGTCTACTCCCTCGGCGCCGAGATGCTCCGCAATGTCGAGTCGTTCTGGTGCCCCATCCGCTTTGACTCAGAGAAAAAGTGCGCCAACTGCGTTCGCGATTTCCCCGACGTCGACGGCGGCTGGGTGCCCGCCAGCGCAGGCATGCCCGAGGTCGTCCGCAAGCTCGAGGAGAAGTACGGCGACGGCCGACGCGAATGGTTCGCGCACCCTGCGCGATTGACCGTCCATGGCAAGACACCTGACTCGACGTCCAAAGACGAACCCGCGGAATCCAACGGCGTAGATCCCAAGTAGAGCGCGTGAGTCACGCTTGGAGGTGGGAGATGCTCAGAGCAATCGCTGCAGTCTGTCTCGTTACGCCCGCGTTGGGCCAACCCGTCGAGGACCCCGACCTCGCCGAGATCGCAACGCCGATCGCCTCGATCGATCCGATGCACACCGAGTTCGATGATCTCGCATTCCTGCATGAAGCCATCGGTGACGCCCGCATGGTCGTCCTCGGAGAGCAATCCCACGGCGAGGGGACCGTCTTCCTCGCCAAAGCCCGCCTCGTCAAGTTCCTCCACCAGGAGATGGACTTCGACGTGCTCTGCTGGGAATCGGGCATGCTCGGCTGCATGGAAATGAACGATCTGCTCGCCGACGAAACCAAGTCGCTCAGCGATGCGTTCGCCGGCGTCTTTCCGATCTGGACGCGCAGCGCCCAGGTCAGGCCAACGCTGGAATACGCCCGAGCCAGCCTCGCGACAGATCGCCCGATCACGCAATGCGGCATGGACGCCCAGGTCAACTCCGCCCTCGGCACGAACGCCCTTCAGCCCCGCGTTCAGGCATTGCTTGACACCCTCCAAGGCGTGATCGTGCCCGCCGAGGCGACCGCGGGGCTTGAGTTACTCAAGACCATGACCGGCGGCATGCGCCCCGACCTTGAGCGCGTGCGTCAGATCTCGACATCCCTCCACGCGCTCGCCACCTTGCTCGATGAGCACATGGAAACACTGCGCGAGCACAACGACAAACGCGAGTTAGAACTCATCTATCGAAGCGTCGACGACGCCGCGTGGGCCACCAAGTTCATGGCCTCCCAACTCGCCGGCGAGCGCATGGAAGACAACCCCGACCTGATCCGCGAGCGCGACCGGCGCATGGGCGACAACCTCGCCTGGCTCGCCGAGACCTACTACCCGGATCGCAAGATCATCGTCTGGGCCGCGACCCGCCACGCCGTACATCGCCAAAAAGAAATCGAGTATCCCGACGCTCCGGGCATGTACGACGAGATGGACAGCATGGGCGAGACCGCCTTTGTGCGTCTCGGCGAAGACCTCTACACCATCGGCTTCACCGCTGGCCGAGGCGAGGTCTCCAACGTCTTCCGCAACCAGCCCTACGACATCGGTGAACCCCGCGAAGATTCCATCGAAGCATCGCTCGACGCGATCGGACACCCATTCCTGTTCGTCGACTTCCGCGCACTCCCGCCAGAGCATGCGCTACGCAAGACCCAATGGATGCGCCCGCTTGGCTACGCCTGGCAACGCGCGATCTGGCCCCACCAGATGGACGCGGTGATCTACCTCGATCGCGTGTTCCCCAGTACCGCCGCCGAGAGTGTGCCCGCAGACTTCAAGCTCACAGTGGACGGCTCGTAACTCCGCATCCTCGACTAGCACGATCGACCGGAGCCCTTGGGCCTCCGGGATTCGATGACCTCGCCGCACTCAGGACAGACCCGGGCATCCCACGAATCGCGGATGATGTCGGTCAAGTCATACTGGCAAAGGGGACACTGATTAAGGTCTTCTTCATGCGTCAAGGTGCGCGTGCCGGGCAGTGTGCCGCGCAATGCCATGGACACGATGATCGCCGACAGGCACATCCACAGCCCAATTATCACAACTTCAAAGAGCACGCCCACGGCCGCCCACCTCATGCCGCTGCCAAATAAGAGTTGCTTTGAGATCAGCCGAAGCAATACCAGAAGGGCGGTCATAACAGCTACCCATGCAAGCACCGCTAGAACTTCACGCATGCCAAGCTCTACGTGTGAAATAGAAAAGGGATCGCACCATCCAGTCCCCACTCCGTGCAACTCTGTGAAACTCCGGGGCCAGATCTCTCAACACCCAGGCGCAAACAGGTCCAACAACAAGAAGAAATCCTCGGCGTCACAATCCGCATCCCCATCCAGATCGCAAACTCTAAGGTCTCCATCTCCAAACGCATCGAGGAACGCAAAGAAATCTTCGCTATCCGCATCGCCGTCTCTATCCACATCCGCCGCACACCAAACCCTCGGCGGGCTCGACGCCCTCGCGCGATAGAACGCACGCACGCCGTCCGGATGCGTCGACGCGACAATCCAAGGCCCATTGAGCGCAACCGCTC
>JAJDDL010000340.1 GCA_029260335.1 Phycisphaerales bacterium
ACTGGGTTCCTCAATACCTGGTGCGCGCGAGCAAGTCGCACGCAACGCACAGAACTGCCGCCGCGGCTCATCGTGGACAAATCTCGTCCACTAACCGAGCAGTTCCTTCATCTCCCGCACTGCGGCCTTTAACCCCACATACACCGCTCGACTCACAATCGCATGCCCAATATGCAGCTCTTCGATGCCCTCAAGCGAAGCGATCTGCGTCACATTATGGTAGTTCAGCGCGTGCCCCGCGTTGAAACGCATGCCCGCATCGCGGATCGCGGTGCCCGAGTCCTGAACGAGCGCAAGTGCCGCCCGGAGTTCTTCGCGCCGAAAATCGCCGCCGCAATCCGCGAACGCGTGCGCGTAGGGCCCCGTGTGGATCTCGCAGATATCAAACCCAAGCTCCGCCGCGGCTGCGACCTGTCTCGGATCTGCATCGATGAACGCGCTCACCAGAATGCCCTCGCCCCGGAGCGACGCGATGACATCGCGCATCCGATCGCGCTGGCCCGCGACATCGAGCCCGCCCTCGGTTGTGACCTCGCTCCGTCCCTCGGGCACCAGCATCGCGGTGTGCGGCTTGGCGTGCTGCGCGATCCGGACCATCTCGTCAGTCGCGGCCATCTCCAGGTTCAACCGGATCCGCACCAGCCGGCGGAGTAACTCCAGATCCCGATCCTGGATATGCCGCCGATCCTCGCGCAGATGGATGGTGATCCCGTCGGCCCCGCCGAGCTCTGCCTCGTGGGCCGCCCGGACCGGGTCCGGCTCGTGCTCGCCCGGCATATCCCGATACCGCGCCTGCCGAATCGTCGCGACATGATCGATATTGACGCCAAGTTGGATTATGTTAGGGTGCATGGCTATTAAAATCGTAGTCCACCTGTCGGTATTGGCAAAAACCCGGAGCATGCCCAGGGAATATTCTGGGTACCGAGACCTATTGGTATCGAGCGACGGCGGGGGGCCGCCCAACCAAGCCAGTTGGAGATTTTTGAATGAGTGATCACACCGAGTTGGTGGCCGGTATCGGGATCGACCAGATCTGGCTCGCCCTCGTCGAGGATTCTGAGGCGCGCGTCGGGATCACTTCACTCGATGGCAACATCCTCTGGGCCAACGGCATCGCCCAGCACAGGCACGCCCAGCGCTCCGAGGGCAAACTGATCGGCAAAAACGTCTTCGAACTCGTCCCCGAGGACGTCGCCCATGAGCTTCGCGCTGCCAAGGACCGTGCATTGAACGCGGGCAAGCCGGTCCATGTGGAAACGGTGATCAACGGCGTGCAAACACGATTGACCTACAGGGCCTTTCGTGCAGATGGCCAGGTCAACTTCCTTGTCGTGGCGCGCGACATGGCCCAGCCATTGCAAGAAAACAACGGCACAGACAGAAGTTCGTTCGTCAAGACCGACGCACGCGACATGGGACCGCTGGAGTGCCTCACCCGGCGCGAGCTCGACATCCTCGCGCTCATCGGCGAGCATCTCTCGGCCCAGGACATCGCCAATCGTCTCTGCCGGAGCATCAAGACAGTTGAGTGGCATCGGGTCTCGATCGGCAGGAAACTCGGGGTCCGCACCCGTGGCGAACTCGCCCAGATCGCCCAACGTGCCGGGCTCGTGCAGACACCCAACGGCAATGCCGCGAACGGTACCATCCCGCCTCCCACCAGCCCTGTCCAGACCAAAGTGTCGACCGGCGCGGCAAAGGGCGCGGTCGGCGGCAGATCGAGCTAAGCGAATCGATCGCCGCCCCTTGGCTATATTCACACCATGAAGTCCGCAGTCTTCCTCGATCGGGATGACACACTGATCGTGAATCGCGATCTCGAGATCCGCCCAGGCGAGCGGGCCGGGGATTTCGCCGACCCCGATCGTGTGCAACTGCTCGATGGCGCGCTCGATGGCTGCAGATCGCTCAAACGCGCGGGGTTCTGCCTCGTGATCTTCTCCAATCAGGGGATCGTCGCTCGAGGCGGGGCTTCGCTCGTCGACGTCGACGCCACCAACGACCGCGTGTGCGATCTGCTGCGCGATGAGCAAGGCAAACCGCTCATCGACGCGGTCTACTACTGCCCGTTCCATCCCGAGGGCTCGGTGGACGGATTCGCGCGAGAACACCCGTGGCGCAAACCTTCGCCGGGCATGATCCACCAGGCGGTGGAGGACCTCGGTATCGAGCTTGAGCAATCCTGGGTCATCGGCGATTCGCCGCGCGATCTCGATGCGGGTCGGCACGCAGGCATCGACGACGAACGGCTGATCCTGATCAACGAGCACACGCCCGATGTCGCCGAGGCGGCGCTGCGGATTTTGGCAGCGATCGCTCCGAGCGAGCGAGCGAGTTTCTCACTCCGAGCCGAACGCCCCGCGTTACTCGACGACGAGCGTTCCGCCTCGACCGTTCGAGCGAGCGCTGAGGCCCTCGCCGAGCGCACGGGGATTCGTCTCTTGAACGTCTCGATCCAGGGCGGCGGCTTGCAGATCGAGTTGGAGGGCTCGGAGTTTGTCGCCGTTGGCTTCGCCGCCGAACTCCGCCGTCTGACCAACGCCTGGCATCGCAGGCATTATGAAACGCCGTTGTGGCCCGAGCCGGCGGTCGAGCCGTGAGCCGTCGCATTCTCGTCGTGTGCCCGTCGTGGGTGGGCGATGTCGTGATGGCAACGCCCGCGCTGCGCCTCATCCGTGAGCGCAATGCAGGCGCCTTCATCGGCGCACTCGTGCGCCCGGGCCTCTCGTGCCTGCTCGAAGGCTCGGGCCTCATCGATGAGTTCCATATCGACCGTCCCACGGGCGTGCTCGGGCCCAAGCGTGTTGCCTGGAACCTGCGCCCCCGCCAATACGACTCGGCGATCCTCCTGACCAACTCGTTCTCCACCGCGCTCATCGCCCGGATCGCCGGAATCTCCGAACGCTTCGGCTACATCCGAGATGCCCGTGGCTCTCTCCTCACCAGAGGCATCCGCCCCGATCGCGAAGGCCGCGATTGGAAGATCACCCCCGCGATCGACTACTACTGGCGACTCGCGACGGCATATCTGGACGAGAACGATGGGGAACCCGCAGCTCCCGACAGTCAGACCGTCTCACTCTCCACGACTCCCTCCCAAGACGCCATGGCGAGCGAGATTCTCACAGCAGCCGGCGTCCAGGACCAGCGATACGCGGTACTGATCCCCGGCGCGAGCAAACAAGCCAAGAGATGGCCGCCCGATCGATTCGCACTGATCGCCGACCACCTCGTGCGCAATCTCGGCGTGCAGGTCCTGATCTCCGGCTCACCCGCCGAGAGCGAGATCGTTGAGCAGGTCCTCACCCACGCGCGTCAGCCGGTTCATTCATTGATCGGCCTAGGCGGCGATCTCGGATCGCTCATGGCGATCATCCGCCGCAGCGCTCTGGTGGTGTGTAACGACACCGGACCCAGGCACATCGCCGCGGCTTTCGGCGTGCCAACGGTCGCGCTCTTCGGCCCGACCGACCACCGATGGACAACGCTCAAGGGCGTACCCAGTCAGCAACTCATCCTCGCCGACCCCACACTCCCAGAGTCAGAATCTGCAAACGACCACCCCGAGCGATGCTCGATTGACCACATAGACGTCCATCGTGTTATCACTGCAGTTGATTCGCTGTTGGCGAGGTAGGCAACGCAAGCAGGTGCGGTGCCGTGATGTGAGGAGGCTTGGCGACGAAGGCCACGCGAATGTGCTGGGGCCCAGATAGCAGAAACCTCGACCAATCCGCGTGGCATTCGCTCGTAGACTCGCCCATGCCACCGACACCCAGGTTCATTCCGGCCTACGCCGCGCTGAGAGTCCCCTCAACACCCTGCTGCTCAAAGGCATACCAGCAGATCTGGGGAAACGCGATGCAGATCCGATCAAGCACCGGCTGCAACGCCCACCCATCGTTGACCATGACCGATCCGATCTGGCGGACCGGATCGACCCTGCCGTAGGCGATCGCATCCCGGCTCTGGGCCCGGATCTCAAAGTCGCCTTCCTCCGCACGGACCAGATTGTGCTCAACAAACACCGTAAACGTCCGGTCCATCGACCATGCGTCGCAGGTCTGGTCGTGGGCGATCTGATCGTACCGCAGTGAGGTGGTGTCCATAACGCCCGGTATCGTCTGCGTCCCCCCTCCAGTTCGCTCTGGGATGTTTGCGCCGGTTCGCATGACGGTTATGGGCTCGGCACACAGCGCGAGGGTCGCCCAGCCGGTACATCCGGCACAACCTAGCCCCGAGAACACGGCCCCGGACCCCTTCAAAGCCAGCACCCCCAGGAACCCGCCACCCATCGCCAACATCCCCGCTCCCTGGCTCATGGACTTGACCCTCGCAGACGATTCTCTACCATCACGCCTTCGCCGAGGCATCTGTTCCCTTGGCGGGGCGTTATGGGGACGTAGCTCAGCCTGGTAGAGCGCTTCCATGGCATGGAAGAGGTCAGGGGTTCGAGCCCCCTCGTCTCCACTACAAGCAAACGCCGTAATCCGAAGGGGTTACGGCGTTCTGCGTTTTGGCGTCGAAGCAGGGGCAGACCTGCGCAGGCCGGTCTGCTGACCCGTTTTTTTCCATACGACGTTTTCGTGGAATCCAAACGGAGCCGTCACACGGCAGAGGTCAGAGCTCCGAGTCCTCTTACGCCCATTGGATGCCGCCCCATGTTTGCGCACTGGGCGGCATCTCCTTGCTCACAAGTCCTTGTTGGCGATGTTGCCCGCCGCGTCCAGCAGCTTGCCATCATGGATGATCGAGCTGGCCCCAATAGCACGCCGGCGCAACTGACCGACTACCCGCAGCCAGCGACGAACAGGTCAAGGTAGCCAAAGAAAACCGATGTTGAGATTCGTCTGTTGCCCCCATTGTC
>JAJDDL010000035.1 GCA_029260335.1 Phycisphaerales bacterium
GGCCACACGCAAGAAGGCCACTCGCAAGAAGGCCGCCAAGAAGGCCACTCGCAAGCGGGCCAAGAAGAGGTAATCCACCGCTCGGGTCGCGTAATTTGCGCGACTCTGGGTTTCGGGCCGGTTCGTTCCGGCCCCCGTTCAAGCGCCACGTCTGTGCAAGGCCGGGCTTCCGCCCGGCCTTGCTTGTTTTTTGGCTACCTCGGCCCCCCGCCCGAGAGCCGCTGCGGACATACACTCAAGCGGGAGAGGTGGACCGGCAACTCTTCCGCCGGGGCCACCCTGCTACTGGAGATGCCCCATGCGCAAGGACATTCGGTACAATGAAGTGATCGATGGCGCGGAGTTTGAGCGGGCCCAGGCCGCCGCCGACAACTCGGCCAACCTCCCCGAACATCTGATCAACCCCGAGAAGTTCTACGTCACCCAGCACTGGGATCGGTATACCCAAGAGAACCACGAGGTCTGGGCAACACTGGTCGCCCGCCGGATGGAATCGCTCGGCAGCCAGGCTTCGGAGGTCTTCCTCAACGGCGTGCGGCTGCTCGGCTTCGATCAGCTCCAAGTGCCCAGGCTCGAGAATGTCAATGCCAAGCTCGGGCCGCTCACTGGTTGGCAGTCCCGAGGCGTGCCGGGGTATCTACCCGCCAAGTCGTTCTTTGCATGCCTGGCCAAGCGAGAGTTCCCGACCACGATCGTGATCCGCCCCCAAGAGCTGCTCGAGTATCTGCCCGAGCCCGACATTTTCCACGATGTCTTCGGCCATGTGCCGTTGCACGCCGATCCGGTCTTCGCCGATTTCCTCCAGACCTACGGCAAGGCGGCCCTGCACACCAACAACCCCAACCACATCGAGCGGCTCGCCCGGCTGTTCTGGTTCACCGTCGAGTTTGGCCTCATCCGCGAGAATGGGCAGACCAAGCTCTACGGCTCGGGCCTCATCAGCAGCCTCGGCGAGAGCTTCCATGCACTCGAGAGCGCCAACGTCGATCGGCGACCGTTCGATCTGGATCGCGTGTGCGACACGCCGTTTGAGATCGATCACTATCAGCCGATCCTGTACGAGCTTGAGTGCTTCGAGCAGCTCCGTGACGGCATGAGCGAATACGCCGAGCGCGTGCTCAACGAGGCGGGCGTCGCGGCGTGAGTCCTGACCGTGCCTGAACAAGATTCGCCCGCCGCAGAAAATGACACTGAGCCTGTCATCGACGATGGCCCAGGTCCGGCTGCGGCCGATGACGCCTCGGTGGATGCTGAAGAACCCGAGTATGATCCCTCCCGGATCGATCAGTGGCTCACCCGGCTCGGCGTCCAGAAGTCCCGAAGGCTCATCATCGGCATCCTGGGCGGCAGCACCGTGCTCATCGGCATCGCCATGATGGTCGCCCCGGGCCCCGCGTTCATCGTCATCCCGATCGGCCTTGCGATCCTGGCGACAGAGTTCGTCTGGGCTCGCCGAGTGATGCGAAGGGTCTATCACACCACGCTCTTTGCCATCGGCTGGGTCGGCTTGCGCGATCAGATCGAGGCGCCCGTGGCTCGGATCGCGTTCAAGATGAGACTGATCAGCCGAGCGCAGATGGAGAAGCAAGTGGAGGAGGCCAAACAAGCCCCTCGTCCTACAGCTCGGCAGCGTTGGCGGCTGATCGCCGCGCTGATCGTGGTGCTCGTCCTGACTTTGGCCGCTTTGGGCATCGGGGCGTACTTGGTCTGGGATCGCTTCTTTGCCGAAGCCGAGGAGCAACCGGCAAGCGAATCGCAGGAGACGCCCGATGCGTGAGAGCGAGTTGCTCGGGCATATCTACGAGCGTTCACGCGATCTCTCAACGGCGTTCGGCGATGTCGTCATCGGGCCGGGCGACGATTGCGCGGTCGTGCGAACAAGCTCAGGCGACCTGCTCCTGGTCACCACCGACCAGCTCATCGAAGGACGCCACTTTGAACCGGACACGCCCATCGACCTGATCGCACGCAAAGCGATCGCACGGAGCCTGAGCGATATCGCCGCGATGGGCGGCAGCCCATCCTGGGGACTCGCGACCGCGGCCCTGCCGGAGGGCTATGAGCACGGCGACGCGCTCTTCGATGCGATGGCCGAATGGGGCAAACATTGGAACTGCCCGCTTGTCGGCGGAGATGTCGCGATCACGAGCGGACCGATGGTTCTCTCAACAACGGTGATTGGCAAGCCTCACGTGAACAGCAAGTCACAGTCCAACTGTCCACCAGTGCTTCGATCTGGAGCGAAAGCCGGCGACCTCGTGTACGTCACCGGCCCGATCGGCGACTCGTTTGAATCCGGCCATCACCTGAGCTTCGAGCCTCGCTTGGCCCAGGCCCAACTCAACTGCGATGCATTGGGACCGGATCTTCACGCGATGATCGATGTCTCCGATGGCCTCGGACGGGACGCCGCGAGAATCGGGCGCGCTTCGGGCTTGCTGCTCGAGATCGATGCCAGCCGGGTCCAACTGAGAGCCCCGGCCTCGGATTGGCTGAAGGCTTTCGGCGACGGAGAGGACTACGAGTTGATCTTCACAGTCACGAAAGACACCCAGGTTGAACCGCAAGGCGGATACTGCATTGGCCGGGTCAGGACCCCCACCGACGCCGAGCCGGCCGGCTGCGTTGTCATCGATCCCTCTGGTAATCGCCGTCGAGGCGACGAGTTCGGCTGGGATCACGCCGACTAACGCTCCCGTCGCCTCTCGATCGGCCCTCCAACAATCCCCCGATGCAGATTGACCGCCCGCTCAACTCCCTCGCCGCCACCGAGCTGTTCGCCAAGGACTTGGCCCAGTTGCTCCGTCCCGGCGATGTCGTGGCACTCGATGGCATGCTCGGGGCGGGCAAGACGACCCTCGTGCGGATGATCGCCAAGGCCCTGGGCATCGAGGCCGGGGCCATCTCAAGCCCCACGTTCGTGCTCATGCATCGATATGAGCGCGAAAACTGGCCGGACCTCATCCATATCGACGCCTATCGCATCGGGCCAGAGGAAATGGACACCCTCGGCTTGGACGCTATCGAGCAGGACACGATCATCGTCATCGAGTGGGCCGAGCGTCTGGGCGACGCGCTGCCGGAACATGCCCTGCGGATCGAACTTCGGCATGTTGACGAGGAAGCACGT
>JAJDDL010000341.1 GCA_029260335.1 Phycisphaerales bacterium
GGTGGCAGCACCCGCGATCAATCCCGCCTGAGTTCCTTGCATGACTCCTGCAACCCGGGGCGGCGGCCTCCTGTCGCCGATCGCGAAGCGACAAGACGATTCACAATCTCGTCCCCAGGCAACGGGCCTCCCGCCCGCTATCACCACACCTGCCAACAGACAAAAACGCAACTCCGACGCACGCCACACCGTCCTAGATAAACGGTATCGAACCAAAGATGATCAACTGGCGCAGAAACTCCGCCCTCTGAAGCGGCAACTCCCCACGCAACCCACCTTCAACCTCACGCAAGTTGCCGGGTTGATCACCGAGAAGAGATTCCATCTTCGGTTTCAACGCACTCGCCTTGCCCGACAGCATGAGAAACTGCAACGCACCCTCCGGCTCTGCCAACCAGAACGCCGCTCCATCGAGCTCCGCGCCGAGCGGCCGCCCAACCAACAGCCGCGCCTTCTTTGTCGAACCAACCGGCCGATAGACCCGCAGCACAAGCAACGCCGAGTCCAGTTTCACAGATTTTGCCATCGGCTTCCACTGCTCGGGAATCTCAGCCTGATCTTCGCCCAGCCCCCCGTCAAGATTCTCGCCCAGACCTTTGAGCATCTCTGAGAGTTCATCCTCGCTCTCCGCTCCGACGACGAACGTCGCGTCTTCAAAGATCGCAACGAGCAGTTGCTCTTTAAGTCGCTTGCCACCATAGAAACTCAGCCCAACCCGACCGGAGTAGATTGCCCAATCCCCGTCCACTTCCTTCTTCGGCCCATCTTCGCGGCCCGCAGCCTCCTCCAGCGACGCCGCAAGATCCCCAAAGCCGCCCTGCGAATAGGCAATGAACCGTTGCTTGAAGTTCCCAACGCCCAAATCCGGCGGTGCCTCAAAGGCAGAGCCGCCGATCGCGACGACATCCGGCTGGTCCCTCGTAAGCTCAGCGACCACCTTCCCACCCCAGTCGTCCTCGTCGAAGGGGTGGGGGATGGGCCACGTACCCATGCCCGAGTCCAAGGAAATCGCCTTGGGAAACTCCGCGAATCGCCAAATGGCAACGCTCTCGGTCTGCTTGGGCATCGCCGAAATCAACCGCACATTCGTGGGCGGGGCGGCCTGGGCCAAAGCACACTGACAGCCCGCAATCACAACGACAAGAACCGAGATTCGAACTGTCATCGTGGACTCCATGAAGCTCCAGCACCATGCTGTTTGCAAGCACTAGCTTAACCCAACTCCACCCTCGGCACAACCCGCTCCGCTTCACTCTCCAACTCAAAGAACCCCTCGCGCTCAACCCCAAACCCCCGCGCAATCAAACTCGTCGGAAACATCTCACAAAGCTGATTCAAATCCCGCACATTCGCATTGAAAAACCGCCGCGAAGCCGCGATCCGATCCTCGGTCAACGCAAGCTCATTCTGCAACTCCAAGAACTGACCATCGGCCTTCAAATCCGGATACGCCTCGGCGAGCGCAAACAGCCCCTTCATCCCCACCATCAACGCCGACTCATCACTCGCCTGGCTGTCATACGCCCCGGTATTCGCAGCCGCGGCGTTGCGCAACTGCACCACCCGCTCGAGCGTCTCACGCTCATGAGTCGCATAGCCCTTGACCGTCTCCACCAGATTCGGGATCAGGTCATACCGCCGCTTGAGCTCGACATCGATATCCGCCCAGCTCTCGCGCATGTGCACGCGAAGCGAGATGAGTCTGTTGTATGTCGCGATCGCCCACACGAGCACGAGCAGCACGATCCCGCCGACGACAATCAGAGCCATACCGGCACCGTTCATAACGCCATCCCCGATCGCGTTGCCAGATCCACCCGCACATGCTCAGGCCAGAGATCAAAGAACGCACAAAGCCACGCCAGCCGTGAGCGGAACTCCTCGATCTCCCACTTGCTCTGTCCATCGCTCATGCAGCATCGCCCGTCTTCGATGTCGACCGCCGGTGCATTGCCCGCAAGCAAAAACTCCATCATCGTTGGCGTGATGACGTCGTACGCGAACCGCCGGTCCGGGCTCTTCACATGGAACCGACGGCTGAACTCCGCGGATTCGAAATCAATGTCGTCGAACCCGATCATGCCCGCCAGCTTATCGAACATCCCCTCGCGACGGATCAGCAGATCCGGCACCCCATGGTACGGCACATCGAGAATCAGATAGCTGAACTTATGTGTGCTCGTTTGCCGATTGCCCTTGGAGTCGGTATGCGTTGTCTTGTATTTGAAATCGCCCATGACGCCCTCGTAGGTCGCGCCGTCAATCTCGACGTTCCCCATGAGCGTGTTGTACGCCCTGCGTGAGTGCCCCCGCCGAAACAGGTCGTGCCGGGCATACATCGCGTCGTGGCTCCGATCGACCGACGGGCTATACGTCCAGCCGATCTCCCGGGCAAGCGCAGAAAGAGCGTCCCGCCTTCTCTGCTCCAGCACATGCCCGCAATACGCAACCAGGACGACGACAACGAGGGCCATAACTAGTAGAAAGATCGGCAACACGCTCGGCAGTCTAGCACGAGCTCAAACAACACAGCGCCTTCGTGGTACCAAGAGTCGTGCCACCGAGATCGGCTTGCGATCTCGGTGCTTCCTAGCTGCCGGGTGGCATGGCCAAGGCTTTGCGTGGCTATGTGGCTAAAGCAATACTCTGCTCCACGACGACGGCTGCGTGCTTGCAAGCCGGGTGCTCCAGGCCAAGATCTGGACCCACGAGTGTCGTTGACACCTCATAAACCCGGCCGCTCCTGCAACGCGAACCGGATCACCGCCGTCGAAGGCAACACCGGGTACCGGATCGTCAGGCGATACCCCACAAAGTCACGTGCCGACCATCCCGCCCGTTCAAACACGCGTTCGACGACCTTGTCATACCCGCCGGCCAACGCCGTAGCGCAAATCGGCGGGCAACTTCCGATCGACATCAAACCCGTATCCGTCGGCAGAAGATCGTGCTCGCCCGCGCCCACGTGCTCGTCCAGACCTCCTGCCGGTCGCCCATATATCAACACTTCGGGCTCGAACGACTTGGCAAGATCCTTGTGGAGCATCACATCAAACAGCAAATGCTCGGTCGGCATCGTGATGGTCGAATACAGATCCCCAACGCGATCCTCCTCGCTCTGATAACGAGGCAACGCCGCGTGCTTGATCTCGCCATAGAAACAACTGAACATGCCGCGTTTGCCGATGGGTCCTTCGCCGAGCTCGTGCAAGACGCCCCGAGAATCCTGCCGTACATGGATCTCGGGCACGCACCCGGTGCAGAACTCGCGAACTAACAGCGGCCCCGGAGTGGTCTCGCCTGGGTCGATCGGTGTCGAATCCACCGGGATCCGCGATCCATCGTCGTGGTACATGCGCGTGCGAAAGAGCGGCCAGCGCAGGTTGGGCCGAAGCCGAAGCACATCCACCAATCCACCGACCAGCCCGGTATCGAGCCTCCTCGGATCATCCGGGTTCGGCGCAAGAAAATGCGTCGTCGTCCGCACCCGTGCCTGCACGCCCCAGATACCTGCATTGCCCTGAAAGGCTTTCTTTCGCGAGGCCTCCAAACGGTTCGTGCCCGATCCGAGATTCGCCAGCGCCAACTCTAAAGTCGCGCGGTCGCCCGTGTGGATCTTGATCATCCGATCGAAATCATCGAATGCCTTCGAGAGTTGTGCCATCGCCGGAGCGTTGACGCCCGCCTGGCCAAGTGTTTCCAGAAGGATGCGCTGCCCCGGCGGTCCCGGCAGATGCGCCACCGCGTCGGCCAACCTCGTCGCGTTCACGATCCTCGAAAGCTTCCACGCCAGGTTCCGCTCAATCCCAAGTTGCTCACTGAGTTCGCGTGGTCGCGAAGGATTCACGCCTCGTCCGTGGCAAACCTGAAGAATCGCGCCGCGGACCGCGTGCAGCGCCTCCTGGCAATGCTCGGGGAGTTCCTGAGCAGACTGGTCGGGCACGGCATGGTCAGTGTTTGTCCGCATTAAATCTACCCTGGATGCCATTCTACGGCGATTCGGTATCTGCGTCTCAGTGCTTGTAAGGAATCTCTAGAGATAGTTGCAGAGATCTCTAAAGCCCCTATACGATAACGACGCAGACGAGGACCAAGCAGTTTGATTCTTCTGGCGCTGACGGGTGTGGTGACCCGCCGGCGCCGGTAGCGGAGTTGCCACCCACAACTCCGCTCGAAAGCAGAAGGGCCGGCGAGCTTCGCCGGCCCTCTGTTTTTAGAGTGCCGTGGTCTGAGGAGGCCTTGCGACGAAGGCCACGCGAACGTGCAATGGCTTAGATAGCAGAGACTGCCTCGCAATCGCCGCGGCATTTGCTCGTAGACGCGCATACCACAGCACCGCTGCACTTGGACTCATCACGCACTAGTCCGGACTTTCGCAAAGCTAAACGGCTTTGCACCCGCCATGTCCGCGCTCGTAGCGAGCAACGGAGGGATCGATTCTCTGTGACCAAAGATCTATCCCGCCCACGACCGACCGCGCCTGCGGAAACCCAAGCTGCTGCAACGCCAGCGCTGCCCGAAGCGACCGTACGCCATGATGGCACATCACAAGCACTAGCGTCTCATCATCCGCTTCGATCTCATCGGCCCGCCGTTCAATCTCACCCAACGGCAAGTGCACCGCGCCATCCACGTGTGCAAACTCCCACTCATCGTCTAGTCGGCAATCCACCAGAATCGCGTCACCTGCGTCAAGCGAAACTCTCGCGTCTGCAGCGGAAACCTCGAACGCTTCGCGCAAGCGGTACCCTTCTGGCAAGCTCGAATCACTCATCGCCCGAGGCCACCCGGCGGATCTTCCACGCCGGTCTCTTCTTCCGCAGTTCCATCGACGTCCGTATCTCCCTCGGACGGTTCGACGGGCGGTTCATCCACCACAGGTGCCTCCACCGGATTCTCTTCGATCGTCACCTCGACCCTCGGTTCGGTGATCCGCTGAATCCGGCCCGGCGCAATCTCGGTCGCGTCATCGCCGCGCACCGGCGCGACCTGAGCCTCAGGGTTCATCGCTAACGGAATCCAAGGCCGCATCGGTCGCCGCTCGTATTGCATCTCCGGGCTGTCATTGAACTCCCAGAACGGATCTACGAACAAGGCCCTGGGCACCAGCGCTAGCGCATCGAAAAGCGAGTACGCCGCGACCGTAATCCCCTCGGCGACTCCCATCTCAAGCCCGGTTTCACCCTTGTCCAGCGCCGAGAGCAGCGTTGGCGCATACCCGTCATTTCGCTCGGCGTACCCCGGCACCCACTCATCGGTGTAGCTCGGCCGATGCCTCACGCCACCGGCGGGCACGCGGATCCGTGTCGCGAGCCATTCTGAGCGGTCCAATGACGAAGCCGAAGGCCGGAGCCCGTGCTCGGCAGCCGAGAACCGCTCCAACGGCGGCAATCGCTCGGCCCGCCCGGGGTTCACGCCTTCGAGCACGAGCCCATGATCCAGCGCCAGCCGCCCATTCTCGGAGTTCACGCACGCGCACATCACCCCGGCGAATCCGCACAAGGCCACAACGCTCAGGCACCTAAATCTCATCGCATGATCTCCGTTCATCTCAATCTTCGGCTTGTTGCTCGGTTTCCGGACAAGCCTCGCGCATCGCGGCCTCGACCGCTCGGGCGCACGTCTGAGGCCCATACCCCCGCCGAGCGAGGAAGGCCCCAAGCCGTCGCGAGATTGTTCGCACGTCCCCCTCGCCCTGCAACCCGCTCTTGCCGCTCCCCAGGGACCGGCCCAGCCGCTTGCGAGCCAACTCGATCGCCTCGCGATCCTGATCGGCGTGCTCAAACTCGGTTCGGACGACCCGCTCGATCAGTTCCCGCCCGACCCCCATCTCCCGGAGTTTGTGCTCGATAAGCCGAGGCCCTGCACCTTTTTGCCGCAACGCCGCCATGCGTGAGGTCGCGTACACCTCGTCATCCACCAGATCGGCATCCGCCAGCCGCTCGACCGTCGCTCTCGCGACATCTCTATTGATCTTCCGAGCGATCAGCCGTCGTTCTATCTCCGCCCGCGACCGAGCCCGCACCGCAAGCCACCGCAAGGCCATCTCCCGGGCCCTGCCCATCTGCCCGGCCCGCTCGATTGCATCCAGATCCGCGTCTGAAAGTTCGCGTCCGATCCGCAGGTCCAGCTCATGAGCCTTCAACGAATCGACGGTCGCCACATGCTGGCCTTCGACATACACCTTGAGCCGCTCGCCCGCGTTGGCGGGTCTCAGGGCGGTGATCGTGCGCACCTGATGCTCAAGCACCAACTCGCCTTCGCCGCCTTGCCCGCCCGCATCACTCATGGCTCTATCGAATCCAGATACTGACCAATCTCACCCTTCGCCTGCGCATCGCCCACGGCAGTCGCCCGCCGAAGCCCCTCGCGAAGCGCCTCGATCGCCTCATCCTCCAGGTCCTCGGCTTCCATCGACCGAGCCATGTGGAAGTACGCGTACAGATAGTCCGGATCCACAGCCAGGCACGCCCGGTACGACCGGATCGCCTCCTCGTGCATCCCCTGCTTGGCCTGCTCCTGCGCAAGCGCATACAGCACGAAGGTGTCCGCCGGATCCGCCTCCCGCAACCGCTCCAACTGCTCAATCGTCGGCATGCCCCCAGCATACCCCAACCAACACCCGCTCATCACCGCCGAGATCATCACAGGCCCGACTGTCAGGGCGTCTACCAGTTCTTCCTCTCTTCACGCCCTCCCCGGCTCCGTGACGCTCTTCCATGCGAGACCTATCGTTCCGGCCCTGTTCGCCCCCTCAAGAAGAGAGATTCCCAATGCCAGACATCAACACCGTCAGCGTCATCGGAGCAGGCCAAATGGGCGGCGGCATCGCCCAGATAGCCGCCACCGCCGGCTTCACCACCAAGGTCTACGACGCCTTCCCTGGCGCAATCGACAAATGCAAGGCCCTCCACGACAAACTGCTCGCCCGCGCGGTCGAGAAGGCCCGCATGACCCAGGCCGACGCCGACGCCGCAAAGTCCAGGCTCACCTACCTCGACGACAACACTGGGGGCCTCGACGCCCTTGCGGGTTCAGACATCGTCATCGAAGCCATCATCGAAGACGCCCAGATCAAGAAAGACCTCTTCGCCAAGCTCGCCACCATGTTCACAGGCGACGAAATCCTCGCCACCAACACCAGTTCCATCAGCATCACCGAGATAGCCGCGGCGACCCCGTGCCCCGAACGCGTCATCGGCATGCACTTCTTCAACCCAGTCCCGATCATGAAACTCGTCGAAGTAATTAAAGGCCTTGCAACCAGCGCCGACACCACCGAACGCACCATCGCGCTGGCAGAAAAACTCGGCAAGACTGCCGTCCCCGCCAACGACCGCGCAGGCTTCGTTTCTAACCGCGTGCTCATGCCCATGATCAACGAGGCGTTCTACGCGTGGATGGAAGGCGTAGCCGAACCCGCACACATCGACGAAATAATGAAACTCGGCTGCGCCCACCCCATGGGCCCCTTACGCCTCGCCGATTTCATCGGCCTGGACACATGCGTCCACATCATGGACG
>JAJDDL010000342.1 GCA_029260335.1 Phycisphaerales bacterium
AAGCGAGCATCGCTGCGGAGCTTCAGCGCGAAGCGATCCTCGCGGCTTCGGAGTCGACCGACTGAAACGGACTGACGTCGAGCCGTTCGAGCGGAGCAGGGCAGTCTGGTCGGTTGAAACGAGTTCCATCGTGTACCATAGAACTCGTGGCGCACTCTTCTTCATCTACCCGAGTGGCGTTCGAGGGCACACTTTGCATCGAATGCGATTACGAACTGGGAGGGCTCGCATTCGAGGGGCTATGCCCAGAGTGCGGCGTACCAATCGCCCGATCGATGCGTGGCCGACTCTTGCGATATGAGCCGGTGCGATGGTTGTCGCATCTGGTTCGGGGCATTCAGATCTGGTGTCATGCGACTGTCGTGCTGCTCGTCCTCCCGTTCGTCGCCGCGCTTCTTGTCGGCGCAATGATGTTATTCAACTTGTTGACCGGCATGCCCTCTTCGCGAGTCATGGAGTTTCTGGGTGATGCGTTGATCTATGCCTTTATCGCGTTTACCGGGATCGCACTGGCTTTCTACACACTGGGCCTCTGGCTTGTCACCAAACCAAAGGCCGGTGCCAAGAACGTGCTGAGGAGGATCCGACTCCCCACGCGTCTCCTCGCGTTGGCAATGCCGATTTTCATAGGCGGGTTGGTTGCCGAGCCATTTGTGATCCTGGACATAGCCTTGGGGACGGCGATCCAGGCCCTCATAATCATCGGCATCATGGCTCATGTGTGGACTTGGGTTGGCGCTTGCGCCGTGCTCGAGCGACACGTACTGAGCCCGTCAGAGAAAGTCCGCAATCGCCTCAGAACCGCGCCGCGTGATCTGTGGTTGCTCGTGATTCTCACGCTCGTCATCCTTGTGACAACCGGAGCCAACCTCATCGCCCTGTGGGTCTATGTGAACCTCTGGATCATCATCGTCCCAGTCGGTGAGCTGCGGACGGAGATGATCCTGGAGCATGGAATCGCGAAGGGCCTTCAGCTCGCCGAGGGATCGCAACCCTCGGCGGTCGCAACCGATTGAATCTCGCCCGGCGCGCGATCTTCGCTTGAGAGCTCTATTCCCCAATACCCGACGTCGTGCCAGTTTCCAAACTTGTGGCCCACGCGCGGCAACTCCGCCACCTGGCGCATCCCCATCGCTTCGTGCAATGCGATCGACGCGGGGTTTGGGAGGGTGATCCCGCCGAGCAATGTGCGATAGCCCTGGGCCTTGAGGATCTCAAACAGCCGCGTGTAGAGACTCCGGCCTACGCCCTTGCGATGATGATCCGGGTGCACGTACACCGTCACCTCGACCGACCAGCAATACGCCCGACGGCTCTTCCATGGGCCCGACTTTGCGAATCCCTGAAACACACCTGCATCGCTCTGCGCGATTAGCCAAGGGTACATCGCGTGTGTATCGCGCCACGACGCGAGCATTGCCTCGTCGGGCTCGGGCTGGAGTGAAAAGTGCGCGACGGTCTCGCGTATCGCCCAGTTTGACAGGGCGTTGATCGCCGGGATGTCGCTCTTAAGAGCCAGGCGGATCGTGGGCATGGGGCAACGGTAGTTCGCTCGAAACTGGTCCGCCGTGACCGGGGGGCGTGCTCGCGTTGCGGATCTTGTCGGTCCCAACCGTGATTCGGGAAGATTCTCGCGACCCATTCCCACGCGGGCGTTGGCAAGCCGTGGCATCGGCAAATCTTCGACGCTCCCCGTCGCTTACGATGGAGCGTGGGAAGTTACCGCGTCATCGTGATCGGCGGCGGGCACGCCGGGGCCGAGGCCGCGTGGGCCGCAGCGAACCTGCTGGGTGAGCCTGGCTCGGTTGCCATGGTGACCCTTCGCGCCGACACCATCGGCGTCATGAGCTGCAATCCCGCGATCGGCGGCTTGGCCAAGGGCCAACTCGTGCGAGAGATCGACGCCATGGGCGGGCTCATGGGCTTGGCCGCCGACGCGACGGGCATCCATTTCCGGGTACTCAATACCTCCAAGGGCCCGGCGGTCCGAGGGCCGCGTGCCCAATGCGACAAGCACGCGTACGCGAGGGCAGTTCGGGCCATGCTCGAATCGCGCCCGGAGATCGACATTATCGAGGGGCGTGTCGAGGAGATCCTCGTGGAGGGTGGGCAAGCTCAGGGTGTTGTCATATCTCCGACGCTTACCGAGCACACGAAGGGCAACACGAACGAACGCCTCCTCGCCCCAACTGTCATCCTCACCACCGGCACCTTCATGCGCGGGCTCATGCACGAAGGTGAGACCAAACGCCAGGGCGGCCGCGCAGGCGAAGCCCCGGCTATCAGCATCAGTAAATCACTCGAGAACCTCGGCTTCGAACTCGGCCGACTCAAGACCGGCACGCCGCCGCGAGTCAGCAAGAAGTCCATTGCATGGGAGTCGCTCGCAGCTCAACCGGGCGACGAGAACCCGATCCCTTTCAGTGATCTCTCGCCCGAGCATCTCGCCAGCGATCAAACCTGGCGCGTCGGATCGATCGAGCTCGATCGATTCCCATTGCTCGAGCAACTCGAATGCCGTCAGACTAACACGACGCCCGAGATCAACGAACTCATCCGCGCCAACCTCGATCGCGCACCTCTCTTTACGGGCGACATTGAGGGCGTCGGCCCTCGATACTGCCCGAGCATCGAGGACAAGGTCGTGCGCTTCGCCGATCGTTTCTCTCACGGCGTGTTCCTCGAGCCCGAGAGCCATGAGAGCGACTGGGTCTATTGCAATGGCGTTTCCACGAGCCTGCCGAGGGATGTGCAGGACGCGATGGTCCGCATGCTCCCGGGCCTCGAACACGCCAAGATCCTGCAATACGGCTACGCGGTTGAGTACGACATGGTCCGGCCGCACCAGATCCACGCAACAGGTGAGACCAAACGCATCGCGGGCTTGTATCTCGCGGGCCAGATCAACGGCACGAGCGGATACGAGGAAGCGGGGGCCCAGGGGCTTGTCGCGGGACTCAACGCGGCACGACGGGTCACGGGC
>JAJDDL010000343.1 GCA_029260335.1 Phycisphaerales bacterium
TGTGGCCGAGTGGTCAGTTGACGAGAAGATCAAGGAGCCGATCGCGATCGGTGGCTCCTGGAAGCAACTGCCCGAGGGGTTGGCGTTTGGCCAGGTGTTAGTGCAAGACCGGACTTGGCAGGAGAGTGATCCGCAGATTCCCAAGAGCAAGTGGTGGCTTTCGGATTGCGGGTTCGCGGGGATTCGGTTGGTGTGTGAGGGGCCGGTTGAGGGTGGCGCTGATGGCGATGCCGACGGCGGGTGAACGGGCGTGACTCTGGGGCGTGCGTGTTGGTACGCTTGCGTATCGCCTGCGGCGATCGGCGGCAGGATGCCACCGCCCCGGGGGGATGCCGCTTTGTATCTGAAAGGTCTAGGACTATGAATCGTCGCGACTTTATTGCTTCGACTGCTGCTGTGACCGCTGGGGGGGCGCTCGCCAGTGCCGCCAACTCCGGTGAGGGAAGCTCGGTGAAGCCGTTCTCGATGCGCTTTGCGCCGCACTTTGGCATGTTCAAGCACCATGCCGGGGATGACGCGGTGAGCCAGCTTGAGTTCGCGGCCGACGCGGGGTTCAGCGCGTGGGAAGACAACGGGATGAAGGGCCGGAGCACCGAGGAGCAGTCCCGGATTGCAAATGCGATGGAGCGGTTGGATATCCAGATGGGCGTGTTCGTGCTCAATCCGAACTCGGCGTGGCAGCCGAGCTTCAGCCGCAACAACAAGGAAGACCGCGAGAAGTTCTTGGAGGAGGCTCGATCGAGCATCGAGGTCGCCAAGCGGGTGAACGCGAAGTGGGCGACAGTTGTTTGCGGCACGCGGCATCCGCGGGTCGATATCGAGTATCAGACGGCGTACGCGGTTGATCAGCTTCGGGCCGCGGCGGACATTCTTGAGCCGCACGGGTTGGTGATGGTGCTGGAGCCGCTTAACCCGCGCGATCATCCGAGCATGTTGCTCGCGAAGATGTCGCATGGCTATGAGATCTGCCGGGGCGTGGACAGTCCCTCGTGCAAGATCCTGGATGACCTGTACCACCAGCAGATAACCGAGGGCAATCTGATTCCCAACATCGATCGGGCGTGGGACGAGATCGCGTACTTCCAGATCGGTGACAACCCCGGGCGTCGCGAGCCGACGACGGGCGAGATCAACTACCGCAAGGTCTTCGGCCACATCAAGAACAAGGGTTTTCAAGGCATCCTTGGGATGGAGCATGGGCTGAGCAAGGGTGGGAAGGATGGCGAGGTTGCGCTGATCGAGGCGTATCGGGCTTGTGATCCGGGTTGATGACTCGGTTGTCACAGCGTGGAGCGGCGGTGGGTGGCATGGCCACGGCTTTGCGTGGCTATGAAGCGCGGCTGCGATTCGCATAGCCACGATGACGTGGCCATGCCACGCGTCTTGCGAGCGGTCAATCTAGACAGGTCTTGGTTCCACCGGCGACACGGGTGCCTATTGTGGCGCGCGTGTGTGTGAACTCTGACAAGTCGACACCGTTGCTTCCTGTGCTGGTATTGACCGCGCTGGCCTCGATCGGCACGGGCGTCATCTGGCACGGCGTGGCATTCATCGCCGAGACACAGCACGACTACGCAGACCATCAGACTCTGGTGCTCTATCTCGCGATGGGTGTGACGTATGCGGTGGGGGCCCTGCGTGCCGGGCGGTTGGTGCGCAGGCTTGAAAAGCGGATCTCGCCCCGGACCATTCTGTTGTTGTGCCTGGTGCTCCAGGCGCTGGTGTCGTTCAGTCCGATTCTCGTGGACAACGCGATCATCCTGTGGATCGTTGCACTATTGACGGCGGCGCTGTCGTCGGCGTTCTGGCCCGTGCTTGAGAGTTACCTGGTCTCAGGGCGGCATGGGCCGGAGATGCGATCGACGATCGGCGTTTGGAATCTAGTCTGGACGACAAGCGTGGTCGGCTCGATGGTGGTGATGGCGCCGTTGCTTGAGCATCGGGCGAGTGACTCGATCGTGTTCTTGGGGATTTGTAACGCGTTGGGGATTGTTTGTCTGCGATGGTTTGCGCGATCGCCCGCGTCGCATGATCACGAGACGGCAACTGCGAGCGTGTCGGAGTCATATCCACGGCTACTCGTCGCGTTTCGCGTGCTCTTGCTCTTGAGCTATGTGGTAACAGAGGCGCTGACGCCGTTGTTACCGTATTTGCTGAAAGACCTGCTCGCCGAAGGCGAGGACACGTTTCGGTTCTTGGGTATCGAAAGCTCCTGGCGCACAATCATCGCGGCGACGTGGATGGCGTCGCGGACGATCGCGATGGCGTTCATGTGGCGCATGCGGTTCTGGCATGGGTCGTGGTCGACGCTGCATGTCGGGGCGATCGGGCTTGCGGTCGGATTTGCGATCACGATGGCGGCTCCCACGCTTGCGGTGGCGTTGGCGGGCCTGGTCGTGCTCGGGGTTGGCGTGGGCGTGATCTACTACGCGGCGCTGTATTACGCGATGAGTGTGGGTAGAGCCGAGATCGACGCGGGGGGATCGCACGAGGCGATGATCGGGATTGGGTATGCGTTGGGGCCCGCGGCGGGGTTGATCGGGCTCTGGATCGCTCGCACGACCGATGCGATCAGTCAGCCGACGGCGATTATTGCGATTGTGTGGTTGATTCTGGTGGTTGGCGGAGTGTTGGCGTGGCGGATGACGCGGGCGTCGGCAGGCGAGCAAGTCCCGGGCGCAGATGGATGAGTTTGTTGGTTCATGAAGGATTGGCCCCCGGTAGGGGGCACGGTCATGAGCCCCGGGCTGCGCCCGGGGCTAGTGACAGCGCCCCTCCGGGGCGAAATGTGCGAGAGGGGCGAGACCGGCGGAGCGGGGCGCATCTCGATACCCTTGTTCATTGGAGGACGTCATGCTCAAGTTCACTCTCGCACTGCTCCCGCTCATGCTCGTTGGTTGCACCTCGACCAAGCAGGGGCCAGCGATCAACGAGATCAGCGACACGCTCGAGGCATTCCATCTGGCCGCGGCAGAGGCCGACGAGGAGGGGTATTTCGAGTTGCTTGCGTCCGATGCGGTCTTCCTTGGCACCGACGCGACCGAGCGTTGGACGAAGCGAGAGTTTCGGGAATGGGCCGCCCCGCACTTTGAGGGGGATACCGCGTGGACCTATGTCGCCGTCGAGCGGCACATCGGGCTCAACGCGACGCAAGACACGGCGTGGTTCGACGAGGTCGTGCGCAACGAGAAGTACGGCGACTTGCGAGGCACGGGCGCCCTGATCAACACGCCCGAGGGCTGGCGGATTACGCAGTACAACCTCGTGTTTCCGGTGCCGAATGAGATCGCCGGGCAAGTGGTTGAGATGATCAAGGCCGAGTTGAGCGAGGAGTAGTCGCGTTCGGCTGCTACGCGAGCGCTGGGTTTGAGCTGGCTTCGGCCTCGGCGTACGCCTTGAACTCCTGAAACTGCTGTTCTGTCACGTCCTTGACTTGCTTGCGGACGACGGCTCCGAGCAGCTTCCAGAGAAGCTTGGTCAGAAACGCCAGGGGCCTGAGGTCAAAGCTGTAGTCCACGCGCGTGAGCCCATTCTCGTCGGCAAAGACGACGATGGTCGATTGGTGAGTTCCATTCAGCACGACCTCTTCGCAGAAGCTCTCTCCTGGAACGACGTCACAGTACCGAGCGTCGTAGGTCACTTTGCCTCCCTGGAGCCTGCGTGTGAACCGGACGCGTGCGCCATCGCGCATCCCCCCATCTGTGAGGAACTCGCTTCTCGAGATGGAACTGATGCGATCGCTGAGACGGTCGATGTCGACAAACAGGTCGTAGACGCGATAACGCGGCGCCGCAACGAGCATGGTGCCTTGCGTGCTGAGCATGGGATCGCGGCAAGCGTGGGGCGAGTTGGCATCGAGCGGGTCGGTCATGCCGGCAAGGGTTGGGCGTCGGCCCTCCCGCCCTCGGCGATCACCTTGAGATCTTGCATGTCCTTGTCGAACAGCTTTGCGCAGGCCTTGATCATGGTTCGGCCCATGATCTTGGTCATGACCTTGGCCATGAACTTCTGGGGCACGGAGTCGAAGCTGACATCCACGCGCGTGCCGCCCGGCTCGTCGGCGAAGCTGAAGGCGGTGATGTCGTGGCTGCCGCAGGACTCGGCCTCGACGCAATAGCTCTCGTTCGGGGTGAAGCCGGTGATCCACATCTCCTCGGTGTGCTCCTTGCCGAACATCTTGCGGGTCTCGCGGAAGCGGGAGCCCTCGCCGATCGGGCCCTCGGTAAGAACTTCGCTTCTGATGATCCCGCTGATGTTTTCGCTCAGGTTGTGCATGTCGGTGAAGAGACTAAACACCTCGTGGCGCGGTGCGGCGATCGAGATTCCGGTTTGGACGTTGACCATGATGGCCCCCCTTTGCGAGCGTTCTGGGCGGTATCGCCTTCGGCGATCGGCGGCAGGATGCCACCGCCCCGGGAACCTTTTATCGCCCCGGGAGGATGCCGCCGCCAAGCATACTACATGGACGTGAGTCTTACCAAGCTTCCTCGCTCCTGGCTGTGGGCCTCGGCTTCGAGAATCCGGGTCACCGCCACCGCGTCGGCCATCGTCGCGTCGAGGGGTTTACCGGTGCGGACGCGGTCGACGAGGTGCTCGATTTCCAAGTCCCAGCCGTTGGCGTCATCGAGGGCAATTCCCCGGGTGCCCTCGGCGTCATGGAGTTGGAGTTCGGGGTCTCGGGCGAGTTCGAAGTCCGTTGTCGCACGCTCGAAGTTGATGGTGTACCTCATGCGATAGCCGAAGCTTGGCGTCTGTTTCCAGCCGCCCTCGCCGACGACGGGCGCGGGGCCGTTCTCGTAGAGGTATGTGGTCACCAGTTGCATCCGCTCGCCTGTGGAGAGCACGGCGTCGGGCTGGCCTAGGCACCAGTAGACGAAGTCGGTGTCGTGGATGTGCAGGTCAAAGAGTGCACCGCCCGAGCGGGTCGTGTCGCCGTAGAAGCCGGGGGCCCAATCGGGGACGCTGCCGAGGCGGGTGAGGGACATGGAGACGATCTTGCCGAACTCACCGTCGTCGATGCGTTCCTTTGCCCAACGCCATGCGGGCCAGAAGCGAATGCACATGGCGGGCATGCAAAGCGCGTCGGCGTCCGCTGCGGCTTGGGCGAGGCGTTCGACGTCTGCGAGATGGATCGCAACGGGCTTCTCGACGAGCACGTGCTTGCCCGCGTCGAGGGCTCGGATGGCGAGGTCGACATGGGTATCGGTGGGCGTGCAGATCGAGACGATTTCTACATCATCGTTCTCGAGCAACGCCTCGGCGTCCTCGTAGCCTTGGACTTCCTTGGGATCGAAGAGCTCGTCGCTGCCGCCGGCGTCGATG
>JAJDDL010000344.1 GCA_029260335.1 Phycisphaerales bacterium
CGCGCTGATTCTTGTGAGCCTTGCCGGCTGAAGCCGGGTGCGGCGAGACCCCCCTGCCCCGCCCACCCCGTCGGTCACCCTGCCCGCCCCCCCTACCCCCCACCGCCGTTCTGGGTGCCACGAGTCATGCGCCTTGCGCGCAGGGTTGATCCTCGGGAACCTCAACCCAGAATGTCGAACCCTTATGGAGGATCGACTCGACGCCGACACGCCCGCCCAACAACTGGACCGCGTGCTTGACGATCGAAAGCCCCAGGCCCGTGCCGCCGGCACCGCCCCTGGTCCTCGATTGACTGACCTGATAAAAGCGCTCGAAGATCCGGGATTGGTCTGCCAGCGGAATGCCGGCACCCCGATCGGTGACCTCAAATCGAACATCGCGCTTAGAGATTCCTTGGTCTGCATCCGCTCGATTGACCTGAACAACGCACGCCGTGCCCTCTGCCGCAAATCGCGTGGCGTTATCCATCAGATTGGCGAGCACGATCTCGAGCAGCCGTCGGTTCAAACTAATTTCCGTGACCGAGTCCGCGATCTCAAACTCAAACCTCACCGAACGCTTCGTGCACCGAGGCTCATAGAGCGAAGCGATCTCTTGCAACAGATCCGACACCCCGAATCGCTCGGCGGGCGGCTGCGCGTCCTGAGACTCCAACCGACTCAACTCAAGCAGATCCGCCAACAACTCTTCCAGCCGGGTCGCGTTGCGCGCGATGATCGAGAGCAAACGCTCGCGCAGTGCTGGGTCGTCATCCGCGTCGGCCAAGGTCTCCGCCGCGCCCTTGATCGACGCGACCGGCGTGCGCAGCTCATGCGAGGCGTTGGCGGCGAAATCGGTTTTCAGCCGATTCGCGGTCGCCAGATCGGTGACGTCCTGAAGCGTCAGCACCGCCCAAGGCCACTCGGAAGCTTGCAAGGGGATCGCCGAGGCGTCGAAGGTGCGAGGGCTCTCCAGGATGGCCAGTGTCACCCTCGCTCGGCTCGGCACCCCACCAACCGCACGCTCACAACATGCAACCAGCGCCGACTGACTAAAGAGGTCTGAGATGGCTCGGCCCACCAGTTCATCCGCGCGCCTCCCGAGCAATGTGGCCGACGACGCGTTGGCGTGCACAATCTCCCCCGCCGGATCGAACACCAGGATGGGAGCGTCCACACGATCCAGAATCGCCCGGAGGCTGCGCACGATGCCCGCCTCTTGACCGGCTAGTTCGCGGGCACTCGATCGGGCCTCCCGTCTCGCTGCGATCGACCCTCGACGGCGGCCGAGCGTGCCAGCCCTTGAGATTGCGATCCAAAGCCCGGCCGCACATGGAATCATCACCGCCGATGCCCAATGGGCCCCGGTGGCCAGGAGCACAACGATCGCGCCCAAAACCGCGACGGCCAAGATTGTGCAGTGAAGCACCATGCTGAGAGTCTTGCAGCCTACGGCGAGGGTTCTTCTTCGCTGGAGTCTTCTCCGGCGCGGTAGCCCACGCCGCGGACTGTCTCGACAAGGCGGGCCTGTTCGCCGAGCTTGCGTCGAAGGCTGGTCACATGGACGTCGATCGTGCGTTTGGTGACCGCCACGCCCACGCCTATGGCCTTGCCGATGAGCGTCGCCCGGCTGAGCACCCGGCCCTCGGCAACGAGCAGCGCGACGAGAATGCGATATTCCGTGAGTGTGAGCTGAACTGTCTGTCCATCCACGGTCACCTCATGCCGATCCAGATCGACATGGATCTCACCGAGACGAAGACCCGTAGGCAATTCCCTTGTCCGCTCCTGAGATCGGCGGAGCAGTGATTGCACGCGAGCCACAAGCACTCGCATGCTGAACGGCTTGGTCACGAAGTCATCGGCCCCGATCGACAGGGCGGCGAGCTCATCCTGCTCGGCGGTCTTGGCCGTGAGCATGATGATGGGCATCGCCTCGAGTTGCGGATCGGCCTTGATCCGCCTCACCAGTTCCACGCCGTCGATCTCGGGCATCATGACATCGACGATGGCTAGGTCCGGCCGCTCAGCCCGGGCGAGGGTCAGGCCCTCGCGTCCATCAAAGGCCTTCAGGGTTTGATACCCATGCTTTTCGAGGTTGAGCGTGACCAGTTCGACGAGATCTGACTCGTCATCCGCCACAAGTACCCGCGAAGTCGCCTGGTTTCTTAGTTCGTTCACCCTTAGTGCTTTCACGTATTTTGTTCGCATTCTACAAGGGAAATCTTCGCCCAAAACGTAGTGTAGTCCACTGCAGGGGGTGTCCTGGGAGCGATTGAGTGAGGGTTTTGCAAAGATCCGGAGAAACGGATTCACAACGTCCGGGAAAACTTATGGCGTGGGCTGCAGTTGACAGCCGAAGTAGACCGCGCGAGAGTTGGCGTCCGCTAATCTGGACGGGTATACTCCCGGCCCGTTCGCGGGGTCACGAATGTCAGGCCCGGGCATCGTGGATTTGGAAGGGCAGGAGGCAGATGTATTCGAGCCGCGTTGGCTCGAGAGTCTCACGGGACATCCTGATGGCTAGTTGTCATTCGGATCTCGTAGGGTGTGGAAAATGGTGGAACGTGTGACGCAACGGTCGCGTTCCCAAGTAAGGAGTTTTGCGACATGAAGAGCAAGAGCTTGGTTCTGCTCGCGGGTGCGGCTCTCGGAACCGCGGCGAGCGCAAATAACGATCAGGCGTATCGCGCCGAGATGCTGGCCGACGCCGAGCAGCGCTCCAGCCTGCTCGCTGCCGGTGCAACCGTGACCCATGATGATGGTCACTTCACTTTCACCGATGCCTCAGGCAACAACTCGATGGCAATCGGGCTGTACGGCGAAGCACGTTACCTGTTTAACTTCGGTGACGAAGAGCGCTTTGGTGGTACGGGT
>JAJDDL010000345.1 GCA_029260335.1 Phycisphaerales bacterium
CCTCTATGTTGCTCGTCGTGGGATTCGCGGGCTCCTTTGGGCTCTGGTTCCCGCATTGGCTGGAGATCGTGGGCACCGCCGTCAATCTCTGGGAAGTCCCCGCCGAAGTGCTTCCGCCCGCGCTGAGCGATCGAGTTCCGATGGCATTCGCCGCCGGCACCGCGGCCCTGGCACTTGGGATCTGCATCTATCTGTTGACCAGCGCGTCCAACGTCCTGGGTCACGCACTGTTTGCGACCATTATCGCCGTTGGCGTGCTGATGATCCCGTCGCAGTCGGTGCAGCTTCAGGTGCTCGCCGCGGTGGTCTGGCTGGCGATCGTCAGCGCTTCGCTGGTTAAGTGGGGCATCCAGACCAACAAGCAGGAAGCCGGCCAGCTTCGCTAGCAATACGGGATACCCTGCGTGACGTCGGTGGGGGCCCTACCGAGTCTCGCCAAAGCTCGCGCCATCCACGAATCCCTGGAGCTTGCGTGCCCGCACCGGGTGCTGGAGCTTGCGGATTGCCTTGGCCTCGACCTGGCGCACTCGCTCGCGCGTGACCTTGAAGATCCGCCCGACCTCTTCGAGGGTGTAGGTATACCCGTCCCCGATGCCGTAGCGCAGCTTGATGATCTCGCGTTCGCGGTAGGTCAGCGTTTTGAGGATTTGCTCGATGCGTTGCTTGAGCATCTCCTGAGCCGCGGTATCCGAGGGTGAGCTCTGCGATTCATCCTCGATGAAATCGCCGAAGTAGCTGTCTTCGCCCTCGCCCACCGGCCGATCGAGGCTCACCGGCTGGCGCCCGATCTTCATCACCCGCCGGACATCGGCGATCGGCAACGCCGCACGCTCGGCGAGTTCTTCCATCGTCGGCTCGGTGCCGGTCTCTTGCACGATCTGCTTCTGGATGCCGCGCAACCGGCTCATCGTCTCGATCATGTGCACGGGGATGCGGATCGTCCGCGCATGGTCAGCGATCGCGCGAGTGATCGCCTGGCGGATCCACCATGTCGCGTAGGTGCTGAACTTGTACCCACGCTTGTACTCGTACTTGTCCACCGCGCGCATCAGGCCCGTGTTGCCCTCCTGGATCACGTCCAGGAACGGCAAGCCCCGATTGCGATACTTCTTGGCGATCGACACCACAAGCCGGAGATTGCCGCCCGACAAATCTCGCTTGGCCTGCTCGTACTCCCAAAACACGGTGTTGATATCACGCATCCGGGTGATCAACCGCTCGGGCAGATCCAAGACCAGCTCGCGCAGGCCCTGGATCTCCTCTTGCATGACCTCGCAGTCCTCGGGGCTGGGCGCTCTCTCGCCTTCCTTGGCAAGCACGTCCTGCAATCGCTCGACCTTCTGCATGATCGACCGGAGCTTGCGCATCAAAGGCACGATCCGAGCGGTCCGCAGACAGAGCTCCTCGGTCAGGAAGGCCATCCGTCGCCGACGAGTCGAGATGCGTTTGGTGATCTCCTCGGCTTTCTTCCGGTCGGCCTTGGTCCGAAGCCCTGCTTCCTGCAGCGCCACGAACTCCTGCCAATCCTCGGCATTCAGCTCGAGCAACCGCTCGATGGTCCCCAGATTGACCGGGATCCTCGCCGCGAGCTTCTCCTTGTGATTCTCTTCAGCGGTCGAGACGCGCATCGTCCGATCGAACGGCAGCTCGCCCCGATGCACCTGACGAAGGATCTCGACCACCTGGTGCACGATGTAATCGCACTCCAGGCACCGACGCCGGAAGATCATCCGGGTCGTCTCGATCTTCTTGGCAAGCCGAATCTCTTCCTCGCGTGTCAGCAGCGGGATCGTGCCCATCTGCGTGAGGTACATCCGCATCGGATCGTCGATCCGCTTGCCCGCAGACTCCTCGGCGACCGCCTCTTCGAACTCTCGAGCGATCCGCTCTTCGTCGTAGTCGCCCTCGTCCTCGTTAAACGCGCTCTTGGTGCCCGCCAGTTGCGATCGCAACTTCGCGGTCTCGGCCGTGCGTTCTCCACCCGCAACGCTCATCGCGCGCAGCGGCTTGCCTCCGGTGCCTCGCTTGACCGCCGCCTTGCGCAGGTGCTCGGCGAGCGGATCACGCCCAGGCTCGTCGCCTCGGGCAATCGCTTCGCGATGCAATCGCGCCCGGTACTCCAACTCATCGACGAGTTCGATCTCGCCGTGATCGATAGCTGTGAGAAGCAGGTCCACGCCCTCTTGGCTCACCAACTCATCGGGAAGCGTCGTGGTGACTTCCTCATAACTGAGCCAGCCGCGCTTGGTCGCGATCTCCAGCAGTTCGAGCATCGCGGGGTTGAGGTCCAGGCTCATCTGCCACCCCCCGCGCGAGGCAATGCCGTGGGATTCGACCCGAGCGATTCGTGCCGCTCACGCGATGACTGCAGCCGTTGAATCAAGTCGCCGCCGCTCTGTTCTTCGCGCGATTCCTTGCGCCAGGATTTCAAGCAATCCAGATAGAGCCGCTTGCGCCGGTCCAAGTCTCCCTGGCACATCTGCTCAGCGTTCCGGTAGAGCGAGACCGCAAGCGAGGACGCTTCCTCGGTCGCAAGCTGGCTCAAAACGCCTGACAGTGAGGTGTCCTTACCGGTTTGCGTTAACTCATGCATCGTCGTGGCGATCTCCCGCATCGCTTCAGAACGATAGGCGTCCACGTCGACCGGCCCCTCGCCCGATTCGGTCTCCAGGGTCGGATCGCCCAGCAGACAGCCAAGCATCGTCGCCAGGGGATCTGTGAGCGATGGGGGCTTGATCTCGCTCTCGCCGCCACTCTCCCGCATCGCACCGCCCGCACGCAACGACCGGACCACCCCTTCAGGGCTGAGCCCGGTGATCTCGCTCAGCCGACGGACGACGAACTGACGCCGGATCGGATCCACCCCCCGGAGGCCCAACTCGCCCAGCCGCCGGACCTCCTCTTCGAGTGCCTTCTGCTGGGTGGCGATGCCCCCGTGCGCGACTTTCTCGCGCAATCTTGCGTAGCGAAACTCCAGGAGGTCCACGCTCGAATCGATCGCGGCTTGGAACTGCTCACGCCCGTCTGCCAACCGCAGGATCTCGTCGGGGTCCTTGGCACCGCCAATATCACCCAAGGACGCGATCCGCACATCCAAGGGCTGAGCGAAGAAAACCTCGACCGCGCGATCCGCCGCCTTCGCGCCCGCTTCGTCAGAATCAAACAGAAGCACGACCGTCTCACAAAGCCGGCGCAGTGTCCGAGCGTGTGAAGCCGTAAGCGCCGTGCCAAGCGTCGCGACGACATTCTCAAACCCCGCCTGGTGGCACGCGATCACATCGGTGTATCCTTCGGTCACGATCGCAACGCGTTGTCGTTGGATCGCGCGAGAAGCTTGGTGCAGGCCGTAGAGCGTCCCCGATTTATCGAACACCGCCGACTCAGGCGAGTTGAGATACTTGGGGATGTCATCCTCGATGATCCGCCGAGCACCGAACGCAACGACACGCCCGATCTGATCATGAATCGGAAACACGAGCCGATTGCGGAACATGTCCGAGAGCCCGCTCTTGCGTTGCTTCGCGAGCCCGGCATGTTCAAGAGTCTCATGCGAGATCCCCCGGCCCTGTCCGAGCAAGAGCAACCCGTCATTGCGATCCGGCGCTGCGCCCAACTCGAATCGCGCGATCATCTCCTCAGAGATCCCCCGGCTGATATACGCGTCGAGCGCGGCTCGGCCGTGCTGCTCATGACCGAGAATCGTGCGAAAAAAATCACGAGCCATCCCGTTGAGCGAGAGCAACTCGCTCCGACTCGGGCCGACAGTGTGCCCAACAAACTCGCCCTCACCCCGATCACCAGCGTGCAAAGGCGTTAGCTCAATCCCGGCCCGCTCTGCAAGGAATATCAGCGCCTCGCGAAACTCCATCGAGTGATACCGCTGCACGAACGTAAACACATCCCCGCCGGCACCGCAGCTAAAGCAATGAAATATCTGCTTCGCGGGCACCACGCACATGCTCGGCCGGTGATCATCGTGGAACGGACAGAGCCCGACGAACTCTCGGCCCTTGGGCTTGAGCGCCAGGCACTCGCCCACGACATCCACGATGTCCGCCGCTTCGCGAACCCGGTCTCGATCATCGCCCATTGCCATCGCCGTCCCTGGCCCTCCGCTCCGGCCCAACCGGCCATCTCGATGCCGGCCCAACGGGCCATCTCGATGATAGCTACGCCCAACGCTCGTTCACGCCGCATTTACCGACATGCACAGGGCGCACTGGATCCGTATCCTTGTCCATCATGGTGCGAGTTCGAGCGATCTACGAAGGTCGGGTGCAGGGTGTCGGCTTCCGTTGGACATGCATGGCAGCCGCCGAGCCCTTCGCCGTCACGGGCCTGGTCCGCAACGAGCCCGACGGCACGGTCCTGCTCGAAGCCCAAGGCGAGCAGGGCGAGGTCGATGCGTTCCTCGCGTCCATCGCCGAGCGGATGCGGCCCAACATAAAGGGCGTGTCCACCCACTCGCTTCCGCTCATGGACGCCGAGCAGAGATTTCGGATTGACCGCTAGGAGGCTGTGTTCGTCCACCGTTTGTTCACCGACAGCCGCCTCTGCGAGACGGGTTGGGGCGGCCGGCCATAGACTGCCCTCGGACCCAATCCGGTGTCCTCCGAAGGGAGTCGGAGTCAATGACAGAGAGTTTTCGGGCGTTATGCTCGGATTTTTACGTCAATCAGAAGCTGAGCGTGAAGCTTGAACTGCCCAGAGGCCGCGAGACCGTCCTGGATATGTGCGAGCGCCTCCGCCGCCAGTTTCCCTCGATGGATCAGTTCAAGCGCTACGAGGATGAACTGGCCCTTGAAACCGCCAGCGCCAGCACGCCCCATCGCTGGATGGCGGTCCGCAGCACCAACATCCGCTCGGGGATCGTCAACCCCGCCAACGCGAGCGAGGCCTACGACCTGCATCGCGAGATCCTCCAGCTCGCACCCTACTTTCTGAGCATCAGCCCGCTGGATATCGAGTACGTCGAGCTGCTCTTTGGCTTTGATCTGGAATGCCGCGCGGTGCACGATCGAATCATCCACCAGGCTCTCATCGCTCCCACCGAACTGGGCGAGCTGTTCGATCTTGAGGGCGTCGTACCCGTCGACTGCCAGCCGGTCCTGGGCTATGCCTTCGGCGAGAACGGCGAGCAGGAGGTCCTCGTCGAGGTCAAGAGCCGTTCAGGCCGTCAGGTTCGCCCCGAGTCCAACGAGCCCATCAGTATCTATCTGACCGTCCGGCGCGTCGGACCATTTGAGGATATCAAGGACATCAATAACCTCACCGAGCAACTCGCAGAACAGGGCGAGGCGCTGGTTCACGAGAGCATCGTCCCCAAGCTCATCAAGCCCATCCGCGACGCAATTGGCCTCGCGGGCGCATAACCCCGGCTAATCCGAGGCCAGAGCACCCGGCCATAATCTCCCATGCACCAATGGTTTGCCCAGAGCAGCGCACGCCCGGCAGGTGAGGTCATCGTCTGGGCCATCATACTCGCGGCCGTGGTTGCCGCCGGCGGCGTGCTCATTCTCTGGCTCCGCTCCCGGATGCTCGGAAATAACAACGATGAATCTTCGCCCACGAGCTTGCTCGAAGAACTCCGCCGCTCGCACGAGCGAGGGGAGATCACCCAAGAGGAGTTTCGCCTCGCCCGCGATCGTGTTCTGGAGGGCGTATCCGGTCGCCCGAGGGCCAGGCAGAAACTGCTGCGAGGCGAGGTCCATGAAGATGGGGCGATTCGTTCCAGGCCGGGATTTGATCTGCTCGGGGAGCCTCTTCCACACCCTCCAGATTCGCGCCAAACCGACCAGCACCCGGACGCGCCGGAATAATCGTCACGGACCATCAGAACTTCTCGGGTAGACGCTTCCGTTTTCCCGATCAACCGGCTACCTTGGATGCGTGGCCGAGACGTGGGCGGCCCCAAAACCCATCCAGCCCAAGCCCTAACGAACCGATAGAGTTTGCAACGGAGTTCGATCGAGGGGCGATAAGCAGCGAGGATTGCATGGCAAAGAATCGAGACGACGACACTACCGCCGCCTCGGAGGGTGGAAACAGTGGATTTCGCGGGCGCAAGGTGACGACCTGCTCGTTCTGCGGCAAAACCAGCCGTGAAGTCGGACCCATGGTGGAAGGCCCAAGCGAGGTCTACATCTGCGCCAACTGCGTGGATCTCTGCCAGAACATCTTCCGCCAGGAGCGACGCCGGGTCACGAGCGTCTCCAACGCCCTGTCTGAAGTCCCAAGCCCTCGTGAGATCAACGAGTTCTTGGACCAATACGTCATCGGCCAGAAGATCGCCAAGCGGTCGCTCTCGGTCGCGGTCCACTCGCATTACAAGCGACTGCTCCACGCCGAGCAAGAGCAGGAATCGGACGTCGAACTCGATAAGAGCAACATCATGTTCGTCGGCCCAACCGGTTCGGGCAAGACGCTCATGGCGCGCACGCTGGCTCGCATCCTCAAGGTCCCCTTCGCCATAGGCGACGCGACGACCCTGACCGAAGCCGGCTATGTCGGCGAGGACGTCGAGAACCTGTTGCTCAAGCTTCTCCAAGCCGCCGACTATGACGTCGAGGCGGCCCAGCGCGGCATCATCTACATCGACGAGGTCGACAAGGTCGGCAAGACCTCCTCCAACGTCTCGATCACGCGAGATGTCTCGGGCGAGGGCGTCCAGCAGAGCCTGCTCAAGATGCTCGAAGGCACCGTCGCAAACGTCCCGCCCCAGGGGGGACGCAAGCACCCCGAGCAGCAGTACATCCAGCTCGACACCAAGAACATCCTCTTTATCTGCGGCGGCACGTTCGTCGGGATCGAAGATGTCATCCGCAGGCGTCTGGGCAAGACCCGCATCGGCTTCTCCGCCGGTTCGGCAGAGGCGACGCCGCACACCTCCGAGCTCGAGCGGCATGAGCTGCTCAGCCAGGTGACCGCTGCGGACATCGTGGAATACGGCATGATCCCCGAGCTCGTTGGCCGCCTGCCGGTCATCTCCCCGCTCATGCCGTTGGACGAAGAGACCCTGGCGATGATCCTGACCGAGCCCAAGAACGCGCTCTCGCGTCAGTTCCAGCACATGTTCGCCCTGGAGGGCGCCAAGCTGGAGTTCACCGAGGGTGCGCTGCACGCGATCGCCAAAAAGGCGATCGAGCGCTCGACCGGGGCCCGCGCTCTTCGCGCGGTCATGGAAGAGATCATGCTCGA
>JAJDDL010000346.1 GCA_029260335.1 Phycisphaerales bacterium
CCCTTGGCGAAACGCCAAACTCACTAGCTGCGCTTGAGACTGCACCCCGAGTTTGCAATATATTCGTGTGCAATGATTATCAATGGTCTTAGGGCTTCGAAAGAGCCGTTTGGCTACCGCTGCCCGTGAGAGCCCCTGGCACAGAAAGTTGAGAACCTCATGCTCTCGCTTGGACAGCAGCGAGACGTCGATGTGTTCGGCCGCCGTGTCGACCACGGGATCAGTATCCTCGCTATTCATTGGGTGCCACCGCCTACGCTGCGGGCTCAACTCTTGGATAGACCAAGAACCACACCCATGCCCCGAGGTCTTTCTACTAGATTCCATCTTCGGGGTAAACGCTGGAGCCAAGCCATCTATCCTGGGGTATTCGCCCGAGCAATAGACAGAATAAGCGAGAGTCCCTACAGAAAAAGACTACGTAGTCGTTTATTCAGTTTCCAGGGTCACCTTGCGCTCAGACCCGGGGGTTGCGCAGCGGATTGCATCTCCCAGAACCGCCATTCTTGGGGTCACGCGCCTACGTCAGGTTCATCAGGACCTTTATTCCCTCGCCCGACATCATCGTCGCAAACGCAGTCTCGTACTGCTCGATCGGATACTCATGCGTGATGATCTCATCGAGCTCGAGTCTGCCGCTCAGGATCAGCTCTTCCATCTGATACCACGTCTCCCACATCCGGCGACCGTTGATGCCGAGCACTGTGCAGCCCTTGAAGATGACATTCGCGTTGAGGTCGAACTCGACCGGCTTGGCCGGCAAGCCCAGCAGCGCCGCTCGCCCGCCGTTACGCAGCGCCTTGAATCCCTGATCGATCGCCTGCGGGAATCCAGACATTTCCAAGAGCACATCAACACCCTCGCCACGCGTGGCTTGTTTGATCTCTTGAATCCAACCATCACCCTCGCGCACGTCAAACGCCTCGATCGCTCCGAGCTTGCGCGCAAGTTCCAACCTCGGCGGATTGATATCCGTACAAAAGATCCGCGATGCCCCCGCGGCTTTGGCCACCGTCACCGCCATCAACCCGATGATCCCAACGCCTGAGATCAGAACGCTCTTAGCGCTCACCCCGGCTTCCATCACCGTGTGTACCGCATTCCCCAACGGATCAAAGATCGCAGCGATCTTGTCAGGGATTTTGTCATGCACCGGCCAGACGTTGTCGTCCGGCAGGCTCACCAGATCCGCAAAGATTCCATCTCGGTCCACGCCGAGAATCTTGGTGTCGCTCGCGATGTGGGCATTGCCGATCCGGCTCAGGAAGTCGACGCCCTCGGTAATGTGCCCCTCGGCACTCACCCGCTGGCCGACCTTCACCTTGGTGACCGCCGGGCCCACCTGCTCGACCACGCCCACGAACTCGTGCCCGGTCACAATCCCCACGGGGATCCGCCCAGACGCCCACTCGTCCCACTGCCAGATATGCCGATCGGTGCCACAGATCCCGGCCTTGTGGACCCGGATCAGCACATCGCGCGGCCCGACCTTCGGAAACGGGCGATCCTTGGTGAAAGCCAACCCCTCCCCGGCGTGGTGCTTATACAGGGCGCGCATGCTCAAATCTGGACTCCTCCCACGAACACCCCGAGTTCTCGGTCTGCAATGGACCGCTCGGCTTGATCGTTCTGAGTATGCTCCGGGAGACCACCCGGAGCCGGTCGCGATCATAGACGCCCTCGAGCGCCTTCTGAACGGGAATCCCCTTGAGCAGAGCCTCCCAGCCAGCCCCCTTTCTCTACCTCGCCGCCGGTGCCAAAGGGGGCCGATCCCTCGGCATGCGCCAGGCACGCAGCTCGCGAGCCCTGGCCGACGAGCTCCGCCGAGATCGCAAGATCCTCCTGAAGTCCTGGCGATTGCCCGCGTGGCTCGCCGCCGAGAAGAAGCTCAGCTCCAAAGACCACGTCCAGCTCAACGAGCTGCTCGCCCAGCTCCAGAGCCGGGGTGTGCCCTTGGTGGAGACCCTCGATGTCATCGCCAAGACCGTGCGACCCGATGCCCGCCCTCGGATCGAGCGGCTGGCCGAGATGGTCTCTCAGGGCTCCAGCTTCGCCGACGCGTGCCATCGGGTGGGGGGGTTCGATGAGGTGACGGTCGCGGTCTACCGGGCCGCCGAGCGTTCGGGCGATCTCGCGCCCGCCGGCGAGCAACTCGCCCTGGCCACGCGTCGCAAGATGGCGATCGCGGGCAAGGCGACCACGGTCATGATCTACCCGCTCGTCGTCGTGGCGATCGGCATAGCCGTCGGCGTGGGCATGCTCGTGGGCATCATCCCGATGATCGCCCGTGGACTCGAAAAGGCCGGCGCCGAAATCCCCTGGTTCACACAGATCCTCGTCGACGCGGGCCTCGGGTTGCGCGCCAACTGGACATGGGCCCTGCTCCTCGTCGCGGCGTCGATCGTCCTGGTTGTGCTGCTGCGCGATCAGCTCAAGCAGGCCTTGGGCCGTCTCGGCAGGACGCTGCCCATGCTCAAAGACGTCGTGCTCGCCCAGGAGTCGTCGAGTTTCTTCAGCGTCATGGCCGCGATGACCCGCTCGGGCGTGCCGCTCTCTGATGCGCTCGGCGTAGCGCTGCGTTCGGTCAATCACACAACCCTGCGCAACCAACTCAAGCGACTGCGCGAGAAGCTCATCCAAGGCGGCGTGCTCCGGAACCTCATCGAGGAGGTCAACGCCTTGCCGCTGGCGATCCGCAGGCTCTTGGTGGCCGCCGAGCGTGCGGGCGATCTCGAAACCGCCTTCGGCAGCCTCGCCGACGACATGCGCGACGAGGTCGATAAGAAATCCAGCCGCCTGCTCGCGCTCCTGGAACCCCTGCTCCTCATCGGCCTGTTCGTGTTCGTGGGCGCGATGGTGCTGGCGATCATGCTCCCGATGCTCAGCGCTGTGAATCAGTTCTAGATTCCCGAACGGGTGCCATGGCCGCTGCTTTGAGCGGCTATGCGAGCGCGCAAGCTGCCATGAAGTAGCGGCCACTTGCCGAATCCAGGTGTCGTCCGCATAGCCGCCTAGGGGCGGCCATGGCACCCATGAGACCAATCGCACGTTGGACACAACGCATAACC
>JAJDDL010000347.1 GCA_029260335.1 Phycisphaerales bacterium
GGCTCGATCAAGCCACGGTAGCCCTCGCGCAGGGCGTGCTGGATCGTGCGATCGCGCACGGCTCTGCCGTTGATGAATACGTGCTGAGCCTTGGCGGTCGCGCGGGCGATGCTCGGCAGGCCCACAAGCCCCCAGATCGTAACGCCGCGAGCATCGTCGAACTCATCGAGTCGGGCGTCGATGAGTTCTGATTCGAGTTCCTTGCCGAGGATGTCGAGCGTGCGCTGGCGAGGGCCATCGCATGGCGCAAGATCAAGATTGGTCTTGGAGTCACAAATGAGCTGGAAGCCGATGTCCGGGCGCGCGAGCGCAAGGTCGATCAGCCATTCTCGGCAGCGGGTCTGTTCAGTGGTCGGTGTGCGCAGGAACTTCCGCCGGGCGGGCGTGTTGAAGAACAGATTGCGGACTTCGACGGTCGTGCCGAGCTGGCCTGAGGCGGGGCGAATCGGTGCAAGCTGACCACCTTCGCTCTCGATGATGGCCGCAGCGTCGGCGCCCGCGGGTCGCGATCGAATGAGCATCCGGGAGATGGACGCGATCGAAGCCATGGCCTCGCCGCGAAACCCCATGGTCGCGATGCGGTCCAGATCCTCTGCGACCGAGATCTTGCTCGTGGCGTGCGGCGCGAGGGCGAGTTCGAGTTGGCTCTCGGGGATGCCGCGACCATCGTCGATGACGCGAATGAGTTCAATGCCACCTCGCTCAAGTTCGACACGGATGCGTGTCGCCCCGGCGTCGATCGAGTTCTCGACCAACTCCTTGAGAACCGAGGCGGGGCGTTCGATGACCTCGCCCGCCGCGATTTGGTTGATCAGCAGCGTCGGCAGGGCGCGGATTGGAGCCGATCGCCCGGCGGCGGGATTCTCAGTAGCTGGAACGCCCTGTCCTTGGGTCATAGTGGGATCGTACGGCCATACACTGGAGGTATGAGCGACACCATTTTCAGCAAGATCATTCGGGGCGAGATCCCCTGCCACCGGGTCTACCAGGACGAGCACGTGCTGGCCTTCCTGGATATCAACCCGCTGTGCGAGGGACACACACTGGTGGTGCCCAAGGAGCCGGCGAGGACGATGGGTGAACTCTCAGATGATGCGGCGGCTGGGCTCGGCGGGGCGTTGCCCAGAGTCTGCCGAGCGGTCGTGAAAGCGACAGGAGCCGACAGCTACAACATCCTCCAGAACAACGGAGCGGCTGCGGGGCAGGAAGTCGAGCATGTGCACTTTCATGTCATTCCGAGGCAGGTCGGCAAGACGGGGCTGAGTATTCACTGGGATCCGTTGCCCATGGGCGAAGAGGCGCTGGCGGATATGGCGCGAAAAATCGCCCGATTGTGCTAGTGCTTTCTGAGCCGCGTGGGTCAGCACGCGGACCTTGGATATTCAAGATTCGAATGTCGCTCAGCCTGGCCAAAAGCGCGGCGGCCGGAGCCCTGGCTTCGAGAAGTGCTGGTTCTCTAGTCTCGCTCGACGGTGAGGCCTGCGATGTTGAGCGACATCTGATACAAACAAGCGCCTGCTGGGCCTTCTCGGCGCTCGAGTAGCTCTCCAAGTGCAAGAGCTCTTTGCTTGTCTGGCGAGATAAACAAGACAAACCCACCGCCGCCTGCGCCCAGAAGGCTTGCGCCGCACCAGTGATCGCGGGTCTCATGAAGGAGTTGATCGACGAGTTCGTTGGTCGTGCTCTCGTGGATCAAGCACTTGGATCGCCAGGTAAGGTTGAGCACCGAGGCCATCGCGTCCAAGTCCTCTGCCAAGATCGCATCGCGAGCGAGCCCCGCTTGGCGCCGGATCTCATCGACCGTGTACAAATACGCGGGCGTCGCATCGTTCACTTGGCTCACGACATCCTGGAGGATGTTCTTTGCCAGCCGCGTCACGCCCGTGTAATAGAGCGTCATGCGTTCGGTGTGGCGTGGGTCGGTGAACAACGCCGAGGGGAGTTGCTCGATCGCCGGCACAGGCGCAAGGCCCGGCAGGGTGATGGCGGATTTGACCGCCGGAACCACGCCTCCGACCTGATCTTGCCAGCCACCCCCGGTGGTCAAGGTGCGTTCGAGTTCCAAGACCAGCGCGATCAGTTCGGGCTGTTGGAGCGGCATGCCCATCGCCTCATGCAACCCGGCCAGGATCGCGGCACCGAGGATGGAACTGGTGCCGAGCCCGCTACCGGTTGGCAGCTTGGCGTGCGTGGTGATCTCGATGCCGCCCGCTTCGGCAAGGATGGCATGGAGCGATCGGTCGGTCAGTGCATTTCGACGGATGCCAGAGAGCCACAACGCCGCACGCACGAGTGACAAAGCCTGACCGGGCTGAGCGAAGCCCGAGATATCAGAAACATCTCGGATGCAAGCCTCTGCATCGGGATCGCACGAGCGGATAGCAATAACCGGCTCGCTAATGCGCCGGATCCGGACTTCGATCGGTGGTCGCCCATTAAGATCGATCGCGACGTTGACGACATGGCCGCCGAAACGATTGGTGTAGGGCGGCGTGTCGGACCACCCCCCGGCCAAGTCAAATCGGATCGGAGCCCGCGCGATGATCGAGCCCTCGGCGGGCAGATCCCATTGCCGAGTGCTCCAGATCGAATGCGGCGCGTGGCGGATCGCTATCGCGAGCGGCTGATGGTCCGGCGGGCCATCCTCGAAGACCCGGGCCAATGTCTGCGTTCGATACTGCCGGTGCATCGGATCGGTGGAGCCATCGATACGCTGACGCAATAGCTCGCCATCGGCCTTGTCGATCGCCTCGGCAACATCATGACTGCTCGCCTCGCGCCAACCTTCGTCGGAGAGGATGGACTCGCGCAGGAGCCGACGACGGATAGCCCGGCGCTCTTCGTCGCGCCGCAGAGGATCGGTGCGGTCGTTGGCTTGGACCATGGAGATACGCGGCGACGCCTTGAACCATTTGGCCCATCCGCTTGGATCCGCCGGCAACTCCCAATAACCGCTCAGCATCGCGGCGTCTGCGTTGAGCGCAAAGAGCGGCACGTCGATGAGATCGATACTCGACGCATCCACCGGTATATCGCTTGGCTGGAGCTGGCGTTCATGGAGCCATTGTGACACGGGAATGCCACAGAACATTGTCTGGTCCAGTCCCCCGACCGGCTTGAGACTGTCGGTCTCGGCGTAGACCAGCGTGACCGAGTCGCCGCAGGAAATCCGGCGCTGATCGACACAGATGCCCGGGCCAATCGTGCCGGGGATCTTGCCGCGCACGCCCATGACCATGTTGGGGCCTGGACCGGGCTGGAGACTGGCGTCCAAGCAGTTCTCCATGACCATGCCCGAAGCGTGCCGGGTCGTCTGCGCTTCGGCGACCGCATTAACCATGACGATTGCCGAAGAACTGCTCGCGGGGACTTCGCCCTGAGCGCGGCTGTAGAATGCCCGCATGTGCGACATCTCCGGGCACGCCTCGCGATAGTCAGAGATCGTGCCCAGATGGCGAAAGAAGCAATCCTCGGGCGCCACCGCGCTCAGCGGATGCGAACGCATCGCCTGGTGGATTGCCTCGATGGTGTCTGCTGAGATCTTGGCCTCACCTAAACGCTCGGCGAGCTGTTCGGCCGATTCGCGAGCGACGCAAGCGATCACAATTTCACGATAGAGATCGATCGCCAGTCTTGCGCCAGCAAGCGCATCGCCCAGTCGTTCGCCGTCGGTTATCTGATCGGCGAGCGCGACCAGGGAGCACGCCGCGGGCGCGTCGAACGCGAACAGGCCGCTATCCATAGCACAATGCTCGGCGTTGATCGCGGCGTGCTCTGCAAGGAACTCCGGGGGCTTCTTCTGATGGAAATCCACGACCGCGCCTGTCGCGGGGTCGAGCTGGAACACGCCGTGGCGAGAACCAGCCTCATAGCTCGCGGGGATTGCGATGCCTCGCACGCCCGGCTCACGCGGCGGGATGCGATGCGGATCGAACTGCAACAAGGCGTCGCCCGATGCGACGACAACCTCACCTCGGGCAACACCTTGGGCCCGTTCGGTCCAGGGGTAGTGCATGAGCGAGGCGATGTGCAGATCGAGCAAGACAGGCGGCGCAAGAGCGCTGGTGGAGATCGGGACCGGCGCAAAGAGCTTGCCCTCGGGGGCATACATGGGCAGGCGTCGAGACTCGCCTCCGCCGTGGAGCAGTACGACGCGATTCTCGGGGAAGAAGCTCTCTGCCGTGGCGTTTGCCTTCTTGAGCAGAGCGCAAAGCGCGAGAATCGTCGCGCCGCCCGAGCCCACCCGACCAGGCGGATCGGGCACGACGTGGAACGCGATCTCTCTGGGATAGAGCCCCGTGCGAATGCGAACATCGATCAGTTCTTCAAACTGCTTTGCGCGCCGAGCGTCCGGTGCCGTGATGACCAGATGCTCGAACAAGCTCAGGCCCCGTCCTTGTCAGCGCGCCCATCGGAGGCAAGAGCCCCGAGTTGGGCATCGAGATCGAAGACCTCGCGCATCTCGGTCCACCACGCGCCCGGTGCGCTGTCGGCATCGGGAACGCGCTGCTGGAACTCTCGCATGAGCTGGTCCCACTGCTGGGTCCTTGGATCCTCCGCGTATCGCTGATAGTCGCGTGCCGGATCGAAGCTGTCGTCGGTCTCGATGATCATGAACAGCCGATTGGCGTGGCGAAAAATCCGCATCTGCTCGATGCCGATCGCCCGCAGCCCCTGGAGCACCTCGGGCCAGACCGCCTCA
Source organism: Phycisphaerales bacterium (assembly GCA_029260335.1). Lineage (GTDB taxonomy): Bacteria > Planctomycetota > Phycisphaerae > Phycisphaerales > UBA1924 > S146-42. The sequence continues at coordinate 4,703 of JAJDDL010000347.1, forward strand.
TGCCGCCGGTCGTACTCGGCGATCCGCTGCGGATCCGGCTTGAGATCCAGGGTTTGGGCGAAGACTTTCATGCGGTCAAGATAGCCGCGAGGGAGGCCGGTTGGTGATTCAGCCGCCGGGAATCTCGCCGGCCTGCCGCATCCGCTCCACAAGCGCGCGGAGCTCCCGTCCGATACCCTCGAAACCCCTATCGAGCTGGACACCGAGCGACTGAGCCGCGTCCTTGGTGAAGATGTTCTTGGGCTCGCTCGGGCTGGAGAGATCGAACTCCGCGTTTTCGATACCGAGGATCTCGGCGGTCATCTTCGCCCAATCCCCCCAGCGGGCGTAGCAGTCGGCGAGGTAGTAGATGCCGCCGGCCGACTCGGCGTTGCCCACGAGCTTGAGGACCGCCAAGGCCACATCGTCCACGTGGACGAACTTGCCGCCGCCTGCGCGGGTGTAGGCGCGGTCCTTGGCAATCGAACGCACGATGGGGTGGCCGATGGTCCGCTTGAGGCTTGGGTCTTGGCCGTAGACCGCACACGGGCGGACGGCCGAGCAGTTGCGTCCGCTGCCGTAGACCTCGGCCCAGAGATGGGCTTCCACGGCGGCCTTGTACGCCCCATAGGAAGAGCCCGGGCGGAGAGGATGGTTCTCGTCAATTAAGCCTCGCCCGGCGACATCGTGGGCCGAGGGCCGCATGTCGTGATGGACCGCGACCGAACTGATGAAGATGAACTGGCGGGGCCTGGAGGCCCTGAGCAGTTCGAGCGAACCGATGAGATTGGATTGCAGGTGCTCGCTCTCGTCGCCGCCCTGGATGATGCCGCGCCAGTTGGCCGAGTTGTGGATGACCGCGTCGGCGTCCTCGAGC
>JAJDDL010000348.1 GCA_029260335.1 Phycisphaerales bacterium
CAACCAAAGATCAGTCATACATGGAAGTCGAGCCGAACGAAGCCGCCCAGCGCCATCGATGCAACCGTGCAGAGAACCGCAAACAAGAGTCCCCAACGCATCCAGAACCCCGATCGCTACTCCTCCAGCCACCACCGCTTCCCATCACGACCCACACGCCTGTACAACGTGTCTCGCTCGACTGGTTCAAGCCCCGCCTCGCGAATCCCCCGGATCAGATCGCCGACGGTCGTCTCCTGGTGCGTGCTGCTCCCGCCGACTTTCGTGATGTCGTACCACACCACCGTGCCATCAACATCATCCGCCCCGGCTTGGAGCATCAACTGCGCCATCGCCAGCGTCTGCATGATCCAGAACGCTTTGACATGCGGGAAGTTATCGAGCATCAGGCGCGAGATCGCGAGCGTGCGCAGATTCTCAAGCCCCGTAGGCCCCGGCAGATGCTCTAGCTCACTCCCATCGGGAAAAAACGGCAGCGGGATAATCGTCTGGAAATACCCGCCTCGATCGCTCATCGAAGGATTCGGCTGCGAGACTCCCGCCCGCGTCAACGTGATCGCCGGAACGTCGGGACTCGGATCTGAATACCCCCAAGACCCATCCTCGATCTTCGCGTCAACGCCCGCGTATCCGAGCCTCGAAAGCGCGACGTCCTGCGCCCGGCGCAACATGTCCATATGTACGAGCCGCTCGCGCCGATCCTCGATGTGCCCATAGAGCATCGTCGCGTTGGAGTTGAGTCCCAACTCGTGAGCCACGCGATGCACATCAAGCCATACGTCCGAGCGAATCTTGCCTTTAAACGCCTCGTCGTGGATGCGGTCATCAAACACCTCGGCACCGCCGCCGGGAATGCTCCCAAGCCCCGCTTCTTTCAGCCGCTCGAGCACGAAGCGAATCCCCGCCTTCGGATCCGACCGCTTGTACACCTTGGCGATCTTCGCCAAATGCACCACCTCGACGGCTGTGAACGCCTTGACGTGCAATCGTCCCGTCTCTTTGCCCTGGTAGCACCGGCTTCCAGCCGGTCCGGCTTCGTGCGGTTCCGATTCGCCTACCGGCTGGAAGCCGGTGCTACCAAGCTCATCCGCAGTCTCGCGCATCGTCCGCACAAGATCCGTGTAGTAGTCAAACGGCAAGTACGGATGCAACCCACCCACCGAGTGAATCTCGGTCGCGCCGTTCTCGACCGCCTTGCGCGTCTCCTCTCGCACGTAATCCATGTCGCGCGTGTACGCCCCGGCTTGGTCCTTCTTGCGATAGAACTCACAGAACTTGCACGACAGCGCACACACGTTCGAGTAGTTCAGGTGCCGATTGATGTTGTAGTACGCGACGTCCCCGTGCAGCCGGCGACGGACCAGATCCGCAAGCTCCAACACGCTCCACAGATCAGAAGTCGCATACAGCACCTCCCCATCCGCAAGCGACAACCGCTCGCCCATGATCACCTTCTCGCGGATCGACGCAAGCTCGCCATCCAGGCCCGGCGAACTGATCGCCTCGGACTCTGCCGGCGAAAAAACCTCGCGCAGAGCCGATCGCTCTCCAGCCGTCCGTACGCCGCTCACACCCGTCATCACACCCATCGGTCGTCTCGCTCAGAATCGGATCTCGCTCGGTCGCCACGCAGCCAATCAAACCCAGCTTTCAAATATTTCTGAAATATACGAAGGCTAGCCCCCCCCGGCAACCAGCCGGGCCCGGATTCTTCGCTGCCAGATCGGCAGAAGCCTGCCGCCGGACCGTCCGTCCTGGCCCCTCAGCCCCCGCAGGACCCCACCAGCCCCCCCATATTCCGCCCAATCACGGCACTTGTTGCCCAAGTGGCTCTGGCACCAGCCTTGCAATACCCACACTTGGCCCGAGAGCAGTGCCTCTAGGAGGCCGATAGAACTAGGAGCATCCCCCCTCTCTGAAGGAAGGCATCATGAGCAAGATCATCGGTATTGACCTGGGCACGACCAACTCGGTCGTCGCCGTCATGGAAGGCGACACGCCCAAAGTCCTCATCAACAGCCAGGGCAACCGCACGACCCCCAGCGTCGTCGCGTTCACCGAAAAGGGTGAGCGGCTGATCGGTCAGCCCGCCAAGCACCAGCAGGTCACCAATCCCAAGAACACCATCTACTCCATCAAGCGATTCATGGGACGTCGTCACAACGAGGTGAGCTCCGAAGAGATGCTCATCCCTTACGAGATCACCGGCGGCCCCGAGGACTTCGTCAAGGTCAACGTACGCGACAAGGTGTACACCCCCCAACAGCTCTCGGCGTTCATCCTCCAAGAGCTCAAGAAGGTCGCCGAGGACTACCTGGGCGAGGAAGTCAACCGCGCGGTCATCACCGTCCCCGCGTACTTCAACGACTCCCAGCGCCAGGCCACCAAGGACGCCGGCGAGATCGCCGGACTCACCGTCGACCGAATCATCAACGAGCCCACCGCCGCGGCACTCGCCTACGGCATGGAAAAGAAGGCCAACGAGAAGATCGCCGTGTTCGACCTCGGCGGCGGTACCTTCGACATCTCCATCCTCGACGTCGGCGATGGCGTCTTCGAAGTCCTCTCCACCAACGGCGACACGCACTTGGGCGGCGACGACTGGGACCAGATGCTGATCAATCACATCGCCCAGGAGTTCAAGAACAAGGAAGGCATCGACCTCACCCAGGACGCGATGGCGATGCAGCGGCTCAAGGAAGCCGCCGAGAAGGCCAAGGTCGAGCTCTCGACCGGCCAAGAGACCAGCATCAACTTGCCGTTTATCACGGCCGACCAGAACGGGCCCAAGCACTTGCAGATGGCCCTCACTCGCAGCAAGTTCGAGAGCCTCTGCGAAGATCTCTTCAACCGGCTTCGCGAGCCCTGCCTCCAAGCCATCAAGGACGCCAAGCTCGATCCGAGCAAGATTGACGAGGTTGTCCTCGTCGGCGGCTCCACCCGCATGCCAAAGGTCCAGGAAGTTTGCCAGGAGATCTTCGGCAAGGAGCCCAACAAGAGCGTCAACCCCGACGAGGTCGTCGCCGTCGGCGCTGCCATCCAGGGCGGCGTGCTCCGAGGCGACGTCAAGGACGTCCTGCTCCTCGATGTCACGCCCCTGAGCCTGGGCGTCGAGACCCTCGGCGGCGTCATGACACGCCTGACCGAGAAGAACACGACCATCCCGACCAGCAAGAAGGAAGTCTTCTCGACCGCCGCGGACAACCAGGACAGCGTCACCATCCGCGTGCTCCAGGGCGAGCGAGAGTTCGCCAAGGACAACAGATTGCTCGGCCAGTTCGATCTCGCGGGCATCCCGCCCGCGCAGCGCGGCACGCCACAGATCGAAGTCGAGTTCAGCATCGACGCCAACGGCATCCTCACGGTCACGGCGACCGAGCAGAAGACCGGCAAGAAGGCCGACATCACGATCACCGACTCCGGCGGCTTGTCCGAGAGCGAGATCGATCAGATGAAGGCCGACGCCGAAGCCCACGCCGAAGCGGATCGCAAGCAACGGGCCGTGGTCGATCTCAAGAATCGCGCCGACGGCATCGTCGCCCAAACCCGCCGCACGCTCGAAGAGCACGGCGACAAGGTCTCCCCCGAGGTCCGAAGCAGCGTCGAGA
>JAJDDL010000349.1 GCA_029260335.1 Phycisphaerales bacterium
CCTCGTGTTCGCAAACTCGTCCCACTGCTCCCAGTAATCGTTGCCCTCGCCCTCGAGCAGCACAATTGGGATCATGCTCGCCTTGCCGGTCTGCACGAGCGTCAGCGTCTCATACGCCTCGTCCATCGTGCCGAAACCGCCAGGAAAGAGCACGACCGCATCCGCCTGGCTCAGGAACATGAGCTTGCGCGTAAAGAAGTACCGGAAGTGAATCAGCTTCTCATCGCCCGCGATCACCTCATTCGCCGTGGTCTCAAACGGCAAGCGAATCGCAACTCCGAAGCTCGACTCACGCCCAGGGCCCTCGTGGCCGGCTTTCATGATCCCATCGCCCGCGCCCGTGATAACCATCCACTCGCGCTGAGCCATCAGCCGAGAAAACTCCACCGCCGCGATGTAGTCCGGATGATCGCTCGGCGTGCGCGCCGAACCAAAGATCGAAACCTTGTACCGATCCGGATACTGACCAAACACCCGGTACGCGTAGCGCAGCTCCTTCAAGGTCGTCGCCATGAGCTTCAGTTCGCCCGTGTCGCGACCGTCGGGCAAGAGCTTGAGCCCCACCGTGAGCAGCTCACGGACCAGCCGCCCGTCGAAGCTCTCCGGATCACCTCCGACCTCTCGGATCGTCTGGTTGAGCCTCTCGACGATCTCCGGATGATCCGCCCGCCGCTGCGATGGCGAATCCGGCGGCGTGTCCGCCTCGGCGGGCGTCGATGAACTCGTGGGCGGGTTCAACTCTTGGCGATGCGGTTCGTGGGTCATCGGTTGACGGGGCCTCCTGGTGTCATCCTACGGCTCGATCCCTTCGAGCTCTTCCTCGCCCCCCTGAGAGAGCGCTCGGGCACGATCGGTCATCCGGAGCAATCGGCTCCTGCTCCCCTCGGCTTGACGCTCGACGCGTTCGAGCAACTCGTCGGCCTCGCTCTGCCCCCCGGTCACACGCCCGAGGAACGAAAAGGTCCTGCGCAAAGGCTCGGCGGTGATCTGCCTATCGCTGATCGTGCCCCGCACCCGGGCGGTCATCAACTCGCGACTAATCCCCTCGATCAGCGGCCCCACGATCGGGATCGGACTCGAAGTCCGAGGCACGAATCGCAAATCCAGCTGCTGATCGGGCATGGTCATCGTGCCGAAGCCGAAAATCTCGACCGGCCCCGCAAACGCGCTGAGGTCCTCGAACACGACGCGGGGCCCATCAAAGTAAAACGACGCGATGGCCAGATCGACAACTTCATTGGAAGGCAACCGGAGGTTTGCTACCCGCAACAACTGCAACAGCAGCGGTATGTCCACGACCTTGCCCCCAAAGATCCGCGCACTCCCCCTGCCGCGCTGGGTCTCCAAGTCGCCCGCCACGCCCGTGAGCGAAAGCTCGGCATAGAGCAAACCGCGGTCCTCATCGGATGGCTCCTGAGGCTCGGCATCTTCCGACTCGGCGTCGACCAGCTCACCAAGCAAAGGCGCAAACGCCATCTCCCCGATACGAAGCGTGAGCGAGTAGTTCGACGGATCATTGGTCCCGATCCCCTCGAAGACCGCGCCGCCCGCGAACCGTCCGCCGTGGCTCGAGGCGCTGAACTCGGGAATCCAGAGCGAGCCGCCATCTCGCGATTGGATGCGCACGTACACGTCGCTCGCGCTCACGCCCTCGACGAGCAGCTCCGGCGCACGCAGGATCGCGCTGACACGCAACTGATCCCGATCGTCGCGACGGATCGCATAGTCGCACGAGACATCGGCGTCCTTGATATCTACTGCCGAGGAAAGAGATACGGCATCGAGCGATGCGCGACCATCGATCGCGAGCTCGCTGAGCGTGCCCTTGGGGTCGAATAGCGCGACAACCTGCGTGAGATCGAGCGAGCCGGCACCCGCGCCGACCAGCTTGATCGCGCGGGCCGTCTCGATCGCCCCCTCGGGAAGCAATCCGAGCACCTCATCAGTGAACGCAGGCCCTTGGCTATAGAACTCGCCCTTGATCTCCATGCCCTTGGCATCTCGCGTGAGCGAGCCGCGAGTCTCGATCTGCCAGCCCTCCACTGTGCCCCGGATATCCCGAGCAACGAGGCCCTGATCGTTGATATCGATCTCACCCGTGACATCCTCAAGCCTCACACGCCGTTCGTCCTTGCGAAACGACAGAAGGTGCGGCCGAAGCGTGCCGAAAACACTCTCCACCGACCCGGCCTTGAGCAACTCCATGCTCGCGTCGGTCCGACCACCCAGGCTCAGCGACGCAACCTGCTCGTACGCCGCGGCTTCGAGCGACCGGCGCAGCGCCTCCTTCGCAAGCGTGCCGCCAATACGAATGTCCGATGCTTCGATCGCCAGATCAAAGTCCGGCTCGTCGGGCACAAAGTCCCAAAGCCCGCTGACCGCGTAATGACCCTGGGCCGTGCCGTCCACGCTCAAGTCCGCGGCGAACTCGTCAAAGGTAATCCGCTCGCGCGAGTCCCACGTTGCGCTGCCCTCAGAGTCGTCAATCGTGATCCGCCCCACCGGATCATCGAACTGCATCTGCTTCGCGTTCGTAATCCGCACCTCGACCGTCGGATCATCGTCGATAGTCTGCATGTAGATCTGCGTCTGAACATCGGCAATCCCGCCCGGACTCCGCCTCTCGCGAATACCCGCAACGCTCTTGGCCGCCGGACGCGAGAATGCGCCAATAACCTGCTCGACCGGGAGCGACAAATCCGTGTTCCTCGCGATCGTGAGAGAATCGACCCGAGGCGTCTGTTGACCGAAAAGAACAACGGTCTTCGACTCTATAAGGGTCTCGCCCGCGCGCCCCTTCGCATCGATGTCGATGTGATACTCATCGGCCAAGACCTTGCCCGTGACATGGGTCACCAACATCTCCTCGGCACCGGGATGGCCCCAGGATCTGAGCGTGCCTCGCGTTGCTCGGATGTCGGCCTCGTATCCAATCGAGCCGCTCTCACGCCGGAGCACCGCGATCTCGGCGTTGAATCGCCCCTCGATCCCCAGCTCCAGCATCACCCGCTCCACCCAAGGTCGATGGCGAGCCTGAGGCATCCCCGCCTGCGAGATCGCGTACATCGCCTGCGGCGTCGCACGCACATCCCGCACGGTGATGTCCAGACGCGGATCAATATCGAACGACCCATCCTTGAGCTTGGCGATGTCGGCCCGCCCGCTCAGCTCGACCACTTCGCCATCGAGCGACGTGAATCGACCCGAGCGGAGCACGACCGAATCGGTCGAGGCTTCAATAACCACGTCCTCGGCATAAAACGGCAACGGGAACCGATCGAGCAGCACCCCCGCCTTGTCGATCCGAAGCGTGGCGTTCGCCAAGGCCTTCTCGGGCCCCGAGTTAATACTGACATCCAGGTCCAACGAGGTACCCATCTCGAACGAATCGAGCCTGTGCGTGAAACCTTTGTCGTGCAGCTCCTGGAGCCTTGCCTTGCTGAACATCTCATCCAGCACAAAGCCTCGCTCCTCACCCAACGCCTTGCGCAGATGCTCATCCATCTGCACGCCCTTGAGTGATGCGTGCAGATCCAACACCGCGTTCTCGTTCAAGGGCTGGATGGTGCCGAACGCGGTCGCCTCTGCGCCCGACGCACCCCGGCCCGTAAAGCCCACCAGCTCAGCGCCCCGCGCATCGAATCGAATCTCCCCACTCACGTCGGTGATCTCGTAAGGAAATGCCACATGGCTCGCACGCATATTGCGCACATGCACCACGCCCGATCGAAGCTCGACGGACTTCACCTCGCCATTGGACGCAATGAGGCCCGCGACCTCGATCTCCGCGTCGATCTCTCCCGTTGGCCTTGAGAAATCATCCAACGCCTGATCGACCGCGATCGGCACATACGGATTCAGCCGCGGATGCTCCTCAAGCAAGAACCGCTCGGTCGACATGGTCAGCGTGAACGCGTCGCCCTCGGGAACATCATGACTCTCCAGATGCGCCGTGTATTGCAGGTCTTCGATCGCGCCCGTGAGATCCGCCTGAAGCCCCGCTCCCGACACCGTGATCGACCCTACCACGCCAGTCATCCGCGCGAGATCCTTCGGCTGCGGCGAGTATCGCCCGTCACGTTCAAACGGCAAGCTCAACGCAACGTCCCGAAGATCAGCGCTCGCCGTGACACCCGATTCCTTCGTATAGCTCAGACGCACCGACGGAACCTGCCCTTGCAAGTCCATCGCGAGCATCACGTCACGAATCGCCGATGGCATGGACTCTGCGCCGAATCGCCCCAACGCAACACCGAACATCTCCAATAAAGCATGGTCCGGAGTCACCTCACCGGCCATGTGCATCGGACCCGTCCGCTCACTCAAGCTCACCGCAACACCAGCCGTCGCATCAAGCCGCCGGAACTGCCCGTCGAGCACGAGTTCTTCAAGCAACTCAAACCCGCCCGCGCCATGCTCGCCAAACTCAAACTGCGCATCGTGAAGAACCACACCCGGGATATCGAAGTCTCCCTCCCCGCCCGCCATCGCAAACAGCGGCTGCAGATTCAAGTTGCCCGTTTCCTGCTCAACACTCACCCGCACCCGCGCACCGTCAAGCGCGATCTCCTTCACGCTCACCCGGTCATCAAAGATCGTGCTCCAATCAACCTCGATCAGGCAGACCGGCACCTCCAGGATCGCACCCGCCGGGTGATCCGGATCGCCCACACGCAGATTCGTGATGCGGATAATCCCATCGCCGCCGATGCGCACCTTAGAACACGACGCGTCCAACGGCACGCTCTTCTCGATCGCCCGAATGATCGCCCAACGTGTCAAGGGCGATCGGGTCACGAGCAACGCACCAAGCACCACCACCAGACCCAGCACAAGCACCGCGATCCCGACACGCTTGGGGCGGCATCGGCACCAACGGGGCAGCTTCGTGCGCTTTGCCTTATTCGCTTCGGTCAAACCACCTCCGGGCGAGCCTCCGAGCCGGCCCCGCGTCAGGAATCCTACGGCTGGATATCTCCATCGGATCCAAAGACCGCCCGATCCCAAACATCAACCCAATATGATCGCATACTCTCAACCCCATGGCGAAGAGCAAATCCATCTTCCGCTGCCGCGCCTGCGGCGGCGCCCAATCCAAATGGATGGGCAAGTGCCCCGATTGCGGCACCTGGGATGCCCTCGAAGAAGAACAATCCTCCAAAGGAGCCACCCAGGACCGCCAGAAAGGCCTCGTGGAGGGTTGGCGATCAAGCGATGAGCCCGACCCTCAAGACCTCGTAGAGGCCCTGCCAATTCCAGAAATCCCCGCCGAGATCAATGACGAAACGCGCAAACGTTGCGGACTCAATGAACTCGACCGAGTCCTCGGCGGCGGACTCGTCCCAGGCTCAGCCGTCCTCGTCGGGGGCGAACCCGGCATCGGCAAAAGCACGCTCATGCTCCAACTCGCCGGCGGCCTCGCCCGCGGCGGCTCACGCGTCCTCTACGTCTCAAGCGAAGAGTCCGCCCAACAAGTCCGCCTGCGTGCCGAACGCTTGGCCGTCGCCGATCTCGATTCGCTGCTGGTCCTCGCCGACACCAATCTGAACCGGATCGTCGAACAATCGCGCAAGGCCCTGCCCGACGTGCTCGTCATCGACTCGATCCAGATGGTCTATCGAGGCGACATGGACGCCCCCCCCGGCACCATCACCCAACTCCGCCGCTGCGCCTCCGATCTGGTCTACCTCGCCAAAGCCTCCGGCATCGCCGTCATCATGGTCGGCCACGTCACCAAGGACGGCCAACTCGCCGGCCCGCGCCTGCTCGAACACGTCGTCGACGCCGTCATCAGCTTCGAAGGCGATCGCACCCACGCCCACCGCGTCGTGCGCGCAATCAAAAACCGCTTTGGCACCACTCTCGAGGTCGGCCTCTTCGAAATGACCGGCACCGGGCTCAACGAGCGCGACGCAGGCCTCCTGATCGAAGCCCGAGGCGAACCAAGACCAGGCTCGGTCGTCTGCCCGGTCATGACCGGCACCCGCGCCATGATGGTCGAACTCCAAGCCCTCACCGCCACCGGCTTCCTCGGTGCCGCCAAACGCAAGGCCTCAGGCGTCGACTCCTCGCGCCTGGCCATGCTCGTCGCCATCCTCGAACAACACGCCGGCATGCGCCTCGCCGACCGAGACCTCTTCGCCAGCGCCGTCGGCGGCGTCCGCGTCTCAGAACCCGCCGGAGACCTCGCGCTCCTGCTCGCACTCGCCGGCGCCGAACGCCGCAAGGCAATCCCGCCCGCAACATGCGCCGTAGGCGAAGTAGGCCTCGGCGGCGAGATCCGAGGCGTCACGCACCTCGAACAACGCCTGCGCGAAGCCGCCCGAAGAGGCTTCACCCGCGCAATCGTCGCACGCGAACCGGATGGCAAGCCGCCGAGAGTAACGGTGGATGGGCTGGAGCTTGCACCGGTACGCGAGGTCGCGCACGTACTCGAGGAACTCACCTAACGTCTCGACGCCGCAAACTTCGGACCCCGGAGGGGTCAACGTTGGTAGCCCCGGGTGCAGCACGCAAAGCGTGCGAAACCCGGGGATCAAAGCCATCACTCCCGAAGGGGTCGACGAGCCGCCGTCCACCCGCCGGAGTGCGTCGGACGAGCGACGGAAGAGTCGGGCGAGTTCTTGGGGGCGTCATTCAGTCGTAGCCGATCGCTCGACAACACGGATGCGCCGTCGCAACCGCGCGGCTAGGCGAGCGCCTACTTGTAACTCTTCATCAACCACCTCGTGCGCTCCTCCTGCATGCAAGTCTTCAAACTGTCGGTGATACCGCGCACGAGCAATGATGTGGACATCCGGAGCGATCGATCTGATAAGAGCGACAATGGCGCAGGCAGTCGTCGGATCTGGAACCGTCACGACGGCGGCCGCAGCGGAAGTGATGCCAGCATGCTCAAGCACATCCGCATGCACGGCATCACCGATGTGCGCTTCAAAGCCAAGTTGGCGTGCCGTGCGAATCATGCTTGGATTGAGATCGATCACGGCTACCCGGTCCGCCAATCGCTCAAGCGTCTGTCCGACTATCTGTCCGGCTGGCCCGAATCCAATGATAACCACGTGATTCTCTGGCGGAGCCTCGTCAGTGGGGTCGGAGAAAGAAGCCGGGGCGAGCAATTTGAGATTCTGCATGCGCGTGCTCGTGGCGACCGAGAGCGGCGGGGCCAGCGCAACGAGATAGGGCGTAAGGAACAGCGTCGCAATAGTCGCCGACACGATCAGCGCAAACAGATCTTCGCTGATGACGTTCCCGCGGCCCACCGCCGCAAGCACGAACGAGAACTCGCCGACTTGCCCGAGGCAGATGCCCGCCGCGAGGGCATTCATGTGGGTGAGATGAAAACGACGCAGGATCACCCAGATAATGATGGCCTTCCCCGCGACGATGGCCAGCACCAATGCCAGCACCGCCGGCAGGTGTTGAACAAACCACGCGGGATCGCCGAGCATGCCGATAGAACTGAAGAACAACGTCACAAGCAGCGTACGAACCGAAGCGATGTCCGCGCGAACCTGCGTGGCAAACGGCGATTCGGCCAGGAGCATCCCTGCCACGAAGGCGCCGAGGGCGGGTGAGAGGCCGAGCGAGTGCGCCCCCCACGCCGAACCCAGCCCCGTGACGATCGCAAGAAGAATCGGCAGATCTCTGTTGCGCTGCAGCGATTCGAGATGGAGCACGCGAGGGACGACGCGGTTGAACAGCAGGTGGAGCACGACAACAAGGACACATGCCCAACCGAGAGTTTTAAATACGTCCAAACCGACTTGTTGGAGCGAGCCCTCCCCGCCCAAGACCGTCACCAACAGCACCAGGGGCACGACCGCGATGTCCTGCATGAGCAGGATTCCCAACGCGTGCCGCCCATGCGTGCTCTCGATCTCAGCACGCGACACCAGGAGACGGAGCACGCAGGCTGTGCTGCTCAACGCAACGATCGCCCCGATCGCTATCGCGGTGCGGAGGGGCATCCCAAAGGCGAGTGCCGCCGCGGCTCCAAGTCCCATCGTGACAACGACCTGCGCGGTTCCGCCGCCA
>JAJDDL010000350.1 GCA_029260335.1 Phycisphaerales bacterium
GGCTCTCTCAGGACGATTTGCCGATATCTACGGGATCTGCGCCTTTTCTCAAGCTGGAGACGTCATGACGACCACCGCCGAACCTCAGTTGAGTTGGCTTGAACATGTCGAGCGGACCGAGGGCTGGCTCAGCCTGGACGAGGCGCGGGAGTTGCATGCGATCGCGAGCGAGGTTCGCGAGGGCGTGATCATGGAGATCGGCAGCTATCGTGGAAGGTCGGCGATCGCGATCAGTGATGGTGCGCCAGAGGGCACGCCGGTCTATGCGATCGATCCGCACGCGCCCATGGCCATGAGCGAGGCCGAGACATATGGTCCAGAGGATCGTGCGGCCTTCTTCCGGGCGATGCTCGAGAGCGGGGCGTATGAGAATGTCAGGCTGATTAACCTTTCAAGCGAGGTGATCGCGCCCGGATGGACCGAGCCGATCGGGTTTCTCTGGATCGATGGCGACCACTCACTCGAAGGCGTGACGCGCGACTGGGAGTGCTGGAAGGGGCATCTGCTCTCGGGCGCGGTCGTGGCGTTCGATGATGCGCACGATCCGAATGTGGGGCCGATGCATCTGCTGGAGCGGCTGGTCGCGGATGGCGAGCTTGTGCATCGCAAGAACATCGGGAAGGTCCGCACGCTTATCCGGCCTTGAGGCATGGTTCGAGCGACGGCAGAGCCGCGTAGATGCGATGGACTCTGAGTCCTTGGGATTCGAGGGCGTCGCGCTGCGCCCAGATCGCATCTTCATGGAGCCACGAACTGATCAGGACGTCGTTGGCGTTGAGCGTCTGTGCGTCGCGAGAGGCAACGACGGGCGCGCCTCGAATGTCGTCGCCTGCGCGAGCGGGGTCGTCATCGATGACCCCGGCAATGCGGATGCCGAGAGATTCGATCGCGTCCCAGATGGCGTCGGTGTGGGCGCCGGCTCCATAGAGAATGACCGAGGGCAGTCCGAGCGAGCGGACCCGCTTGGCGGCACGGCGGGGGGCGTCATAAGGAATTGTGAAGGAGGCAACGTCGAGTGGGTTGACAGAAACAGAGGCCCAGAACTCGCGCTGGCTTGAGGTCGTCCTTTGGCGGGCGAGGATGGGCTGGAGTTGAGATCTGAACTTCCTTGGGTCGCACATGTCGATCACATTGGCGCGAGCGCGAAGGCCCATGGCGGATAGGCCAGGCAATCCCGAGTCTTCGATCGCGTCTGCAATGCTGTTGCCCATTGCAAGGCCTGTTGTTTCCTCGTTGGCCTCGGCATTCGTGGACGTGATCAAGCCTTCGATGCCGTGCGTGATGCCCTCGGTTGCGCCGCCTGAGCCTCCGCACACCACGGGCGCACAGCCAGCTAGCGAGGCTTCGAGTCTGCCGAGACCGAGTCCTTCGGATCGCGAAGGCAGCACGTACAAGTCGGCGTGGGTGAGGTGGGGGAGCAGTTCGCTTGGCTCCACCGGTGGATGAAGGATAATTCCGCCGATGCGGGCAGCGAGTGCGCTCAGTTCATCGCGGGCGGGGCCGTCGCCGATGACTGTGAGTTCGGTGTCGATGCCTCGTCTTCTAAGTGCCTGGACGATCCATGGGAGCGCGAGTGTGCGCTTCTGAAATCGCTCGAGGCGACCGGTGTAGACAAGGCGCAGTGGGCCCGGCTCACGAGACCCCCTGCGCGGCGACAGCCCGGCGGAAACTGGTGTGTGCGCGACGACTCGACGATCGGGAGCGATTGCGTCAGTCAAGGCTTGCGAAGAAGCGCCACTTACACAAATAACGGCATCGAGGGCGGGGGCGAACCTGCGCAAGAGCTCGATATCGTGGCGGATGTCGGTGTGCATCCATCCGACCATGCCGATCTGATTGGGTTGCATGCGATCGAGCCGGTGTGCGGCGACGCACGCCGCGGCGTAGCAGGAGCCAGAGAGATGGGGTGACAGCACGACGTGATCGAGCCCGCGTTGGAACATGTCACGAGCGCCGGCGACGTAATACGACACAGCAGCTTCGATATCAACTTTGGGATCGGGGGAAGCGATCGTGGAACCTAGATCACGACCGAGCGATTCGGTTATCCGCTCTGCCCAGACAGTGACGCCGCCGAGCGATGCGTTGGGGAGCGCGATCAAGAGCCCGGCCATTCGCTCAGGCAACTCTTGACTCCAGTTCCACGGGTGTTTGAAGCGTTGATCGAGGGAAGTCGAGGGTGAGGCCTGATCGCAGAACGCGATCGCACGCCTCGGCAAAGCGCTGGGCGAGCGGGCCCGTGAGTTCGCCACTCAATACGGCGTGGAGCCAAGGCTCGCCGTGGGCAAAGAAATGTCCGCCGCCTCCGAAGGCTCTCTGGGGCTCGAACGCTTCGGCCATCGAGCCGAGTGCTGGCTGCTGGACGCCCGAGGACCAATCGCGGAACGTGATCGCGCCATCGGGCGATCCGACGCGAAAGTTGGTTGCGAGCACGATGTAGTACGCTGCAAGCACGGTCAGGAAACCGTCGTCGTGGAGCAGGTGTGCGACCCGCTCGTGACGACCGGTCTGGAAGTGACCCGCATCAGTAAAGCGCTCGAGGAACGGCTCGAAGAGGTCGGTCTGGGATCGAAACGGATGGATGAAGCGGCGAATGTGGGTCACGCCGCAACCGATGTCCCAGAGCAAGGAGTAGGACTCGTCAAAGTTGCAAAGGAGCCGTAGATCGCGGGCACGCCCGAAGAAGCACTCATCGGCGACGTAGAACGGCTTTGTGAGTTCGAACCAGGGCAGCCAGATTCGCGAGCGGAAGACCGAGCTCGTCGTCGGTGATGCGAGATAGCCGTGCGTCTCCAGGAG
>JAJDDL010000036.1 GCA_029260335.1 Phycisphaerales bacterium
GACGTCACCGTCGCCATCGATATCGCCCCCGCAACCCGATGATCCCTCCAGCGAGATATCGTCGAAGTCCCGCCCGCGCCCTCGCCGACGATCGCGATCATCTCCTCACGTGCGTCCTGATCGCGCTGGGCCATCGCGAGCAGTTCGATCTGCAGGTCATCGTCGATCGGCTCGACCGGCGGTCAGCCGGCTCTTCGACGGTCTGGGTGGTCCGGCACGCACCCAGATGCACGGCACCGATCAAGATCACACACATCGCAGAGGCTGGAATGCCGTTCATATTGCCCACTCCTGCCTACCGGAACCGTGAACGTGGAGAGACTAGCCCTCCGATGGCTCGGGCGAGCAAGTTGAACATCCGGGGTTGACCGAAGCGACGGTCTCACGCTGCCAGGAGAGGAAAACCACCCTGGGCATCAGCACTTGTCCTTCAACCGGCGGGCACTTACTCTGTAACTTGTGGTTGAAATCTAGAAGGAGTGTTTAGCACACAACTAGAAACAAAGGAGCACCCACGTGGATCCAACGAGTGGACGTATCAGAGCCGCCAGCGGTGTAGTGCGCTCGGACGCGCCGGCGATGGGCGTGGTCTCGATTACCATGAGAGAACGCGAGATTCTGAGGCTGCTGTCACAAGGCAAGTCGCATCCGGAAATCGCGGCAGAGCTTTTCCGGAGCCCCAAGACGATTGACAAGCACTGTGCTCGTTTGTATCACAAGCTGGGGGTGCAATCGCAAGCTCAGCTTACAGCGTTGGTAAAGAGTCAGGGGGTTGATGGAGTCCTATCCCAGGCCGAGCAAACCGCCGCGGCTTATCCGAAGCTCAACGATCGGGTCGCGCATGCCGCGCTCGCGATCGAGCGGAATGTCCTGTCGTTCGATCATGCTCAGTTCTTCCGCCAGTTTGTGATCGGATTGCGAGACGAGTTGGGGCTAGAGATGGCCGCGATCTCGGAGTATGACCACATCGACAAGGAGATCGTGGCGCTCGTGGGTGTGGACGGGGACAGCGCTATTGACCAGTTGGTCTGTTATATGGATACCTCGGCGTGCGGCAAGTCGTTCGCCGAGGGCCAGTACACATGCGACAGAAACGCGATGACCGCTTTCCCGAAGTCGTCGATCATCCAGGACGCGAAGATTGAGGCGTACGCGGGGATTCGGCTGGAGACCGAGGCTACTGGGCCCATTGGATGTATGTGGGTTGCCAGCCGCGAGCCATTCAAGGATGCCGCGTTCGTCAGCGATGTCCTGAGAGTCGTGCGACCACGGGTGAGCAGTGAGCTTGCGCTGCAGATTGCGGTGGATCGATTGGAGGATTCGGGAGAGTCTCTGGAGTCGGTCCGGCCACTTCCGTTTGAAGTGGCGTGATTAGTGATTTGTTCAACAGATCTGGTTCAGGATGGCCGGATCCTCGATCTCCTCGTCACGCGCGAGCAAGAGCATGTCTGCTTCGCTGTCCAATGTGCGACGCGGAGTATCCGGATGCCTATGAGCGATGGATGATTCGCATGAGGCACCAGGGAGGCCCTGAATCAGCGGCGACCGCCGCAACTCTTCCAAACCCGAGATTGATGCCTGTGTACGCTTCATCAGCGCGTTGATGATCCGATCGCCCTGATCGAAGCGAACTTTGGCACCTTGACAATCGCGCAGTTGCTCAAGAATCTATCGCAATCCCGTCCGCCGTGTGGCGCGTTGAAGAGAGATGGCTCGATCCTCGAACAGAGTGGACAGTAGATCATGGCGAGATCACGCACCGATTTCTCGACCCGAGGCACTGGCAACTCTCAGCCGCGACCACCATGTCGGTCTTGTGCATGCGCGGCGTTTGATCCGGGCGGCCAAGGAGGACGATGCGGCCCGCTGCAAGGCGGTCGCTGAGTTCGTCGATGTGACCCTTGCGGTGTGCAAAGGACTTTGAGGAGCGCGAGGCCGAGACGCGGACATTGGCCCGGCAAAGCGAACCTGTTGCGGAAAGTGATCGCAGATCAATCCATGCGGCTTCTCGATCCGACGTATCCTGTCACGCTGATACATGTCCGAAAGGAGAGTCAATGAAACTGGCCGCGCTCCTGATCGCCAAACTGCTCGTTGCGACATCGTGCGTCGCTATCGGAACGACCGGACCCAACGCCTACCCCAGCGAGGGCCGGTCAGATCGGCCTGAAGATCGGCCGATCGACAGGCCAGAAGACACGCCAGACGTCCGGGTGCCGACCACGACATACGCCGATTGGTTGAATGTCGGTGGCTCGCACGGGGTGCATCCATCGGGTGTCGCCGCTCACATCCGCAAAAAGGGCATCCGTGACACGATCGTCGACCGAGCAGAGCTGACGCGCGAGGTGCTCGGCCCTGCCATGGGTTCTGGAGGCCCGCCCAAGCTCGGCGTCTGGATGCCCTTCGGCGTCCGCAGAGACCTCTACGGCGGCAAGCTGCGATTTTTCTACAATCCGCACCCCGATCTCGGCGTCGACTGGGAGGAACAACTCGTTGCCGGTATCCGCACAGCGCGGCAGCGACATGGCGTCGAGGTCGTGCTCTATCTTGGCAAGGTCTCCAACTGTTCGCCCGATGAGTTTGACCGCGTTCTGGCCCTGCTCAACCGCGCCGGATGCAAGACGGTGATCATCGACAATCTCTCGGATACCAAGGACCGGGCTGCGCCCGCTCTGGTCGCGCGGATTCGCCGCGCAGGACTCACGATCGGATCGGAGTTCCCTGAGAAACAGCCGGTGCTCGCCGACTTTGGGTTTGCCGTCGACATGACGGTGCATCCGACCACGGGCGCAAAGCAGGGCGCGCACCAGGCCCAGGCCGGCGGCTTGATCCCAAATGGCCAACCGCTGTCGATCCTGCTGAAGGCCGGCTGGCCCGGGGGTATGCCCGCGCGAATCCGCCACTGGCAGCGCATGAGCGAGGAACTCACGCTGTACGCAAATCTCTCGAACTCAGACACGCTTGCCGCTGTCACCGCCGAACTCAGGGATTAGCGGGCAGCTTTCGGCTGAACTTGTAGCAAGTGGTACGACGTTCGACGATTTGGGCTGGTCCGTGGGTTCGTACACAACTACGTTTTTAACATTGGCGTATCTGATTCGGTCACGACAAACATAGTGCCAGCACCTGAAAGCGCAGCCGTTCTGGCTCAAGCAGGTATGGGAATGGCTCTTCGTCGTAAAGCCGGGAGGTCGAACTCCCGGTTTCTTTGCTACAAGGATCACCAGGCGGGTCGCACCAAGAACGTGCCACCGAGATCGGCTCTGCGATAGACTTCTTGGTACCGACTAAGGAGACTGCGATGCGGAGACTCTTGCCATGCGTGTTGATCCTGATCGTACTTGCGGCAGCGACTCGGGCCGATCTTCTTGATGAGGTCACGCATCACTACGCGGATAGCGATGGCGTGAAGATCCACTACGTCTCGGTCGGACAAGGACCGCTGGTCGTCATGATCCATGGCTTCCCCGACTATTGGTACACGTGGCGCCACCAGATGGACGCGCTCAAGGGCGACCTGCGCGTCGTGGCCATGGACACTCGCGGCTACAACCGGAGCGACAAGCCCGAGGGCATCGAGAGCTACGCGATGCCGAAACTCATCGACGATGTAGCCACGGTGATCCGCGATGCCGGTGAAGACAGCGCGATAATTGTCGGACATGACTGGGGCGGAGCTATCGCTTGGCAGTTCGCGTTTGCGAATCCGGAGATGACCGATGCGCTGGTCGTTTTGAACTTGCCACATCCTGTTGGATTGATCCGCGAGTTCGACAAGAGTTCCACCGGTTACGCACGCGTGTTCAGAGAAGGGAAAGCGAG
>JAJDDL010000351.1 GCA_029260335.1 Phycisphaerales bacterium
GCGATGAGGGCGCTGACCTTCTCGTTGGACGCGGCGACGACGCTCAGGATTGTCGCCATCGCGATCGCGCCGGAGTCTGCGTTGAAGTTGTCGGCGAAGTAGAAGTGGCCGCTGAGTTCGCCGCCGAAGCATGCGCCCTCATTGGCGAGGACCTGCTTCATGAAGACATGCCCGACCCTGGAGCGGATGGGCCGGCCGCCGTGCTTGGCGATCTCTTCTTCGACGGCCTTGGATGAGCGAAGGTCGTAAACGACGCCGCTGCCGGGGTTCTCGTTGAGGAAGTGCTTGCAGAGCAGGGCGGTGAGATGATCGCAGCCGACGATGCCGCCGGTCTCGTCGACGATCACGCACCGGTCGGCGTCGCCGTCAAAGCAGATGCCAAGATCGGCCTTCTCTTCGAGCACGCGTGCCTGGAGTTGGACGAGGTTGGCGGCGACGAGCGGGTTGGGCTCGTGGACGAACTCGCCCTTTTTGTTGTAGAAGTTGAGCTCGCTGATTTCGAGGCCCTCGACGTTGCCGCCGTTGCGTCCGAAGACCTTGGGGACCATTGTGCCGGCCATGCCGTTGGATGCGTCGACGACGACCTTGATGGTCTTATCGCCCAGGTCGAGGAACGAGAGGACATGCTCGATGTAGGGTTCCCACAGGTCGCGCTTCTCCATGCGACCGGGGACCGCGGCTTTGCCGTTCTTCTCGGCCATCGCGGCGTACTTGCGCACATCGGCGAGGCCCGAGACCTCGCCCACGGGCTTGGCGTTGCGCTTGGAGACTTTGAAGCCGTTGTATTGCGGCGGGTTGTGGCTTGCGGTAGTCATGACGCCGCCCGCGCAGTCGAGGTAGTTGACCGCGAAGTAGATCATGGGCGTATCGCAGAGCCCGATGTCGATAACGTGGGCACCGCTGATGGTGATGCCGTCGATGAGTCTGCCCTTGAGCGCGGGGCTGCTCTTGCGCATGTCCTCGCCGACGACGATGTTGCGCATCATGGGCGTGGTCTCGCCCGCGGCGGTGGCGTCTTCGATCAGGAATCGCCCGACGCCGGCCCCGATCTGCCAGGCCATCTTCTCGTCGAGCAAATCGGGATAGATCCCACGAATGTCATATGCCTTGAAGGCTCTGCCGAGCATCGAACTTCTCCGGAATAGGTGGAAATGGAAGTTGAGCGGGAGCATAGCGCGAGAATCGCTCGGCGTTAGATTTGTTAGGCTTGTGTTTAGTTAGACTACTGCGATCACAGCTCTGCCGGATCATCCGATAACAACATGGGCTCGATGCCGGGGGGCAGCGCGGCGAGGAAGAGCTTGCCATAGCGGGCGGTCACCAGACGCGGATCGAGCACGACCACGCGGCCGTGGTCGGTCGCCGAGCGGATGAGGCGGCCGAAGCCTTGCTTGAAGCGGATGACGGCGCGGGGGATTGCGTCTTCGCGGAACGCGTCGCCGCCGCGTTGTTTGATGAGTTCGCATCGGGCTTCGGTGAGAGGGCGGCCGGGTGGCTCGAAAGGCAGACGCGTGATGATGACGTTGCGCAGCGCTTTGCCTCGGATGTCGATGCCTTGCCAGAAACTCGCGGTGCCGAGGAGCACGCTTCGCGGGTTATCTCGGAAGCGATCGATGAGAGCCGAGCGCGATCCGCCGTCGCCTTGGACGAGCATGGGCATGTCGAGGGCTTCGAGGGGTTCGGTGAGCATCGAAGCCGCTCGGCGGAGCATGGCGTAGCTTGTGAACAAGCAGAACGCGCCGCCGTCGGTTGCGATCACGTGATCGAGCGCGCGCGGCACGAGTGCACTGACGAACCGGGCCTGGTCGCGCGGGTCAGGCATCGAGCGATCGACATAGAGCTCGACTTGCTTTGAGTAATCGAAGGGGCTGCCGAGTTGCAGGGTTTGCGCGCTCTCGCATCCCAGGCGCTCCATGCAGAAGCTGAAGGCAGCCTCGGCACGCTCGAATGGTTCATCCTCGCTCGGCGTGCGGGTTGCGAGTGTTGCGCTCGTGAGCACCGTCCCCCAGGGCTTATCGAACAGGTGCTCGCGCAGGACGGGCGCAACTTCGATCGGCGCACAGGCCAGGCTCACGCGAGGCCGGCCTCGTGCGCGATCGACATCGACCCAATACACGCTCTTGTCCTGGCTGTGATCGCATAGCACATCGGCGATGTCGGAGAGCTCGCTTGCTCGCCTGGAGTAGGCATTGAGCTCGAACGTGTCCTCCTCGCGTGTCGCTCTTTGTTTCAAGGTGTTCAGACGCACGGCGATCTCGCGCAGCGCCGGGCCCAGGATGTTCTCGACTAGCCCCACTTCTTGCACGCGCCCGCCGGCGATCTCACCCGATTCTACGAGTGCTAGCCAGCCATCGAAGAACTCGCTCGCGGCGGCTCCCGCGCGGAGGACGTCCATGATCGCACGCTCGATGAGTGCGTCTGACCCTTCGCCCAGATTGCCTGGGTTGAGTGAGGCGAGGTACCCCTTGCGTCGGCGCTCGTCGTAGAGCGTGCGCAAGAGGAAATGAACGCGGCCAGCGGTGAGGCTCAGGCCGAAGTGTTCGCTTGCGACGTCCTCGATGCCGTGGGCCTCGTCGAGGATCACGTGATGGAAGTCAGGCAAGAGGCTTGCGCCGCCGGCGCGCAGCGCAAGATCAGAGAAGAACAAGGCGTGATTGCAAATCAGCAGATTCGCTCTCTCAGCCTCGCGCCTGGCGCTCTGATAGAAGCAGTCCTCGTAGTGCGGGCACTTGCGGCCCATGCAGTTGTCGGCGTCCGAACGCGCGTGGTCGAAGACCTCGGGGCGTTCGAGCGTGGGCAACGTGCTCAGAGATCCGTCTTCGGTCTCGTACGCCCAGTCCTCGATGACGCGCAGGCTCCGTCGGCTGGCTTCGTCACTGAGCAAGAGCCCGGCGCGTTGGGACGCGAGGCCGAGTCGTCTGATACTCAGGTAGTTGCCTCGGCCCTTGACGAGCACGGGTCGGAGATTCTCGTCGCCGAAGGCCTCGATAAGGACGGGGATGTCTTTTTGGATGAGCTGTTCTTGGAGGGCGATGGTGTGGGTCGCGATGACCACCTTCTCGCCGTGGTTGAGGATCCGCTCGATGGCGGGGACCAGGTAGGCAAAGCTCTTGCCCACGCCCGTGCCGGCTTCTGCGAGCAGAGTGGCTTTTTCCTCCATCGCGTCGGCGACGGCCCCGGCCATTTCGAGTTGCTGGGGTCTGGGCTCGTAGCTCTCGCCCATGAGGCGGGCGACCGGGCCATCGAGATCGAGGAATGCGGAGGCGCTCATCAGCGGCGATGGTAGGTGAGCGTTTGGTGACACTGTCCGGAAGTTCACCAGTTTGGGGATGGGAGCTTGGGCTTAGGGGCCCATTTCCAGGGGGTTCTCTGGCACTCGGCCCAATCCGGCGCACATTTGTAACGACGGCGCGGTCTGCGCGGGTTGTGCGGACAAGTCGCGGTCGGAGACTGCTTGTTTTCAGGAGAGACTATGCGGACAAATACGATATTCGCGGT
>JAJDDL010000352.1 GCA_029260335.1 Phycisphaerales bacterium
TGTCGGCGTTGGGCGGATGGGCCAGCACCATGCGCGCGTGTACGCCGATAGCGCCGGGTGTGAGATGGTGGGCGTGGTGGACGCCGACCACGAGCGCGCAGGCGAGATTGGCGAGCGGCACGGCTGCCGCGCGTTTGAAACAGAAGAAGACCTGATCGAGGCGGGCGTCGAGGCGGTAAGTATCGCAACGCCGACCAGCTCGCACATGCGCGTGGCCAAGAAGTTTCTCGAGAAGGGCGTCGCGTGCCTGATCGAGAAGCCGTTGGCGCTGGACGCAAGCGAGGCTCAGGAACTCAAGGACCTCGCCGAGCACACGGGCGCGGTGCTGATGGTCGGGCATATCGAGCGGTTCAATCCGGTGATGCGTGCGATGCAGCGCGCAACCGAGACGGGCCAGCCGGTCGTGCCGCGGTTTATCGAGGTGCATCGGGTGAGCCCGATGACGTTTCGGAGCGTGGACATCGGGGTCGTGATGGACATGATGATCCACGACCTGGACGTGGTGCTCTGGCTCTTGGATGGGCGCGAGCCCGATGAGATCCAAGCCGCGGGCGTGGCGGTGGTGTCGCCTCACGAGGATATCTGCAACGCGAGATTGCTCTGGAATCTGCCCCACGGCAAGGTCGCCGCGAACATCACCGCCAGCCGTCTGGCGCTCAAGACCGAGCGGGTAACCCGGATCACGGGCGAGAACGCCTACATCAAGATCGACTACGCCCAGAAGAAGGGCACGATCATCCGCCGGATCGCCAACGAGATCCAGATGCGCGAGGTGACCGAGCAGCTCCGCCGGGGCGAGGATCTGACGAGCCTGAAATGGGACGAACTTGTCAACATGGAGCCGCTGGAGATCGATAACCAGGAGCCGATTGTTGCAGAAATCAACGCGTTCTTGCATGCGGTGCGGACGGATTCGAGCCCGCCGATCAACGCGGACGCGGGTCTTGTGAATCTGCGGACCGCCGAGCGGATCGTGGAAGCGGTGAAAGAGTTCATGTGACGCCAAGGCCCTTTGCCTTGGCGCGAAAATAGGTACAATGAGTTCGCCCCTTGTCGGGGCAACACAACGTCCGAGAAGAACCGATGAGCGAACCGACCGAAATGGCGCAGAATCAATCGACGAACCCAGCCGGCGAGAGCTCGCCATCGGGAAGTGAGGGAGCGCCCGCGTCAAGCGAGAGTGCTGCGCCCCCACCCCCGCAACCGGTGAGCGCGGCCCCGCCCTCTGGGCCCTCGGGTTCGCCCGGTGATGGCGCGCCAGCCGTGCCCACCGCGAGCGATGCGCCGTCCTTGAGCGCGAATGAATCGTCTGCGATGGACGCCGCGATGGACGCGTCGATGGACGCGGCTCCTGCGCCCCGCAAGGGCAAGCGTGCTGCGATCCGCGGGCCGCGCAAGGTCGAGGGCGGGCGTGAGCATCGCAAGGGCCGGATCGTGAGCGTGAACGCGACAACGCGAGACGTGTTCGTTGAGTTTGGTCCCAAGGAGCTGGGCCTGCTCGAGGGCACGCATTTCAAGGACAAAGAGCCGAGCGAGTTGCCCAAGAAGGACGAATCGATCGAGGTGGTGATCGAGCGGTTCGATCCGATGCAAAGCCTGTATCACTGCGTCCTGCCGGGCACGGTGCAGAAGGCCGATTGGGAGATGCTCGAGAAGGGCCAGACGATCGAGGCCCGCGTCACCGGTGTGGTCAAGGGCGGGATCGAGCTGGAAGTCTCCGGCCACCGCGCGTTCATGCCCGCGAGCCAAGTCAGCCTCGATCACATCACGGACTTGTCCGTGTTCGTCGGCGACAAGATGGTCTGCCAGGTTGATCGCGTGGACAAGCGCGGCAAGGGCAACATCGTGCTCAGCCGTCGCAACTTGCTCAAAGAAGAACGCGAGGAGCGGGCCAAGAAGCTCCGCGACACGCTCGAGGTCGGCCAGACCGTCGAGGGCACCGTGCGCAAGATCATGGCCTTCGGCGCGTTCGTGGATATCGGCGGCGTCGACGGGCTCGTGCATGTGTCGGACATGAGCCACGATCGCATCCACGCGAGCGAGAAGGCGATCCAGCAGCACGTCAAAGAAGGCGACAGCGTCAAGGTGCAGATCCTCAAGCTCGACTGGGACGAAAAACGCATCGCGCTGGGCATCAAACAGTTGCAGGCCGATCCGTTCGAAGCCGCAGCGAGCGAGGTGGTCGAGGGCGCGACGTTGACCGGTCGGGTCAAGAACGTCGCGGACTTCGGCGCGTTTGTCGAGGTTGCCCCGGGCATCGAGGGCCTCGTGCATATCTCCGAGCTCGATTGGAAGCGGGTGAATCACCCGTCGGACGTGCTCAAGCCCGATGAGGTTGTGCAGGTCAAGGTGCTTGGGGTCGACATCGAAACCAAGAAGATCTCGCTCAGCATCAAGCAGCTCAAGGAAGCGCCCAAGCAAGCCGGGGGCGGGCGTGGCGGACCGGGCGGTCGCGGCAAGGGCCGAGGCGGACGTCAGGAACGCGATGACCGAGACCCCGCAGAGATCCTCAAGGAAACGCCCGAGTTCCGGCGCCTTCGCGAGAAGGCCAAGAAGGACAGCCCCAAGGTCGATGGCGGCCTGAAAGACTCGGCGGGATTCTTGGGCGAGGGGCTTGGGAATCTGAAGCTCTAAGAGACATGTTTCTCATGCATGGCATGGATGAGGCCGCCTGGCGCGGGCCACTCCTCGCCGAAGGCGATCAACCAAAGGGCAATGCACAAGGCTCTCACGTGAAGTTGATGTGCAGATCCGTGCCCGCGCAAGCGGGCGTTGGCATGGTCGAGAGTCGCACGCCTGAGCTCACCTGCGACGACGGCAGGCGATCAGCCCCATCCCGGCAAAGCCGAGCACTGCTCCGCTCGGCAATGGGATGACGGCCGGTTCAACATCAAAGTTGATGTAGGCGGTCGTGTTGGCCACCCTATGGTCGACATTCGCTAGAATGCGGT
>JAJDDL010000353.1 GCA_029260335.1 Phycisphaerales bacterium
TTGGGTGCATCGCGTGCGCCGACAATGATGAGATTCAGCTCATCCGCCGCGGCGTGCAACTGCGTAGGCGGCTCGCCGATATCTGTCGGGTCGATCCACACCAGCAATCCCGCGGGCGTTTGCGGCTCATATCTCCTCGGCAGCCGGCACGTCAGAGTCTCCTTGGAAAGATCCCGCATCGAGCCACGAACCCGAACCCGCATCCCCGGGAACATGCGCCGGACGAGCAGGTCGGTGGTCATCCGAAACCACCCGGCCACGTATGGCTGGTCGAACTCGAAGATCTCGCCCAACTCCTGATCGATCGCCGAACTCTCGAGCGAGCCTCGATAGTGTCCGCCCCTGCTCACGATCGCATCGAACGCCGAGCGATCGAGCCAGACGACGCTTCCCATCGCGCCCTCGATATGCTCCCGCGCCGCGGCTCTGCCCGATGGCGTGTGCAAGATCTCGATGTCCTTTGATGCATCGCGCGCAAAGACGCGCACGACCATCGCCCGCCGAGCTTTCAACAGGTCCGGATCGGTCGAGCGAGCGACGCCGATCAGTGTCGAGGGCAGACGCTTGACGTCGTCCCGATCCAGGACGCCGATTGCGCCCGCCAGGCGAGCGAGCATCGGACTCTCGCCGAGGGCTTGCACGGATGGATCCGCGAGAAGCATCGCCCGCTCGGGCTGGCGCCGGCCCACTCGCCAGATATCGCCCGGAGCCTCGCTCCGAAGTTCCGCAGAGACTTCCGCAGACGCCCCGGCCGGAGCCGCAATCGCGATGCAAAGCCAGAGAGAGCATGTGAGAGAGAGCCTAAGCATCGTCAGTCGATACGCGCCAGGATCCGATGGGATGCAGCGTAGAGCCCAGAACTCGTGGGATCGGACGTTTTGCAAGTTGGCTCTCACCCTCCCTGGGGGTTGTCGGGCTCCGCCGCCGGCTCTACTGGCGCGGTCGCCGGCCGCCAGTCCGGCTCCGCCACAAACGTCATCATGTGCTGCCACGGCAGGCCATCGAACTGCTCTTTGAGCCGAAAGCCGTTGGCTGTGAGCTCCTTGATCATCTGGTCCTTGGACATCTTGTGCAGCCGCTTGATGGGGACCTTTGGATCCTCGGATCGAAACTCCAGGAGCACCAGCCGGCCATTGGGCTTGAGCGACCGCCGAAGCCCGGCGAGCATCTGCTCGGGATGGCTGAACTCGTGGTAGACATCCACGAGCAGCGCCAGGTCAACCGAGGCTTTCTCGAGTTTGGGATCGTTGAGCCTGCCGAGCACAGGCCGGATGTTCTTGATCCCGGCTTCCTCGGCCCGCTCGGCGAGCAGATCCAACATCTCCTGTTGGATTTCCACGCCGATGATCATACCCGATGGCCCCACCATCTCGGCCAACGGAAGCGAGTAAAACCCGTTGCCACAGCCGACATCGCAGATGGTCGTGCCCTTCTCCACGCGCAGTCGATCGAGCAGAAGCTTGGTGTCTTCTTCGCGCTCGCGAGACTCGCGTATGAGCCAGGGCGCGCCGGCGTAGTGCATCGTCTGGGCAATCCGCCGCCCCATGTAGATCTCGGGCCCAGGCGGGATCGGCGTGTCTTCGACCTGGACTCCGAGCGAATCGCCCGCAGGTGGAACCGCTTGGTCCACTGCCTCCTGTGCCCAGACCGAGCAAGGAGCAATCATCAGAATCAAGCTAAGCAGGATTCGCAAGGCTGCACGCATCGGCGGACCTCCGCGAAGGGGCGACCCATCTCGTTGCGGTCGCCTTCACTATCCGACAGTACGCACCTGCGCCGATGCTGACCACGAACCATTCACTGGCTACACCAACCGACCACAATGCTGCGTGGAGTCCACACGACTCCGGGCCCCCCGCGGTGAGCCGATCGCGATCGCCGGACTAGGTCTGGCGTTTGCCAAGACTGTCGGCAAATCAATCAGGTGAGAGGACTCGAACCTCCGACCTCGGTGACCCCAAAGCGTTGCCTTGTCTCTCATCCGCAAGGCCAAACACCTCCTATTTGGTAGAGTTTGTCGAACAAGTTTGCCCTTTGCAAGTGATTGCGAAGCACCGCAACGATGAGCGTGGAAAGGCAGTACCAACGACCTTGTTCGGTACTCACCGCCGGGGACCCTGGCGGGATCCAAAGCGTTGCTCCGCGACGGCGTGACTGTTCGCTTCAGTCCTGGATTCACCCACTGTTTCAGTCAGAATGCGCGGTATCATGGCTCTTGGCTTGCGTCCCAGATATGCACCGTCCCATCGCCGGAACCAGATGCAAGGCGTGATCCGTCGGGCGATATGGCCAAATCGTGGATGTATGAATCGTGGGCGCGGATCTCAAGAAGAAGATCCAGACGCTCAGCATCGAATACGCGTATCACCCCGTCATCAGCGCCGGTAAAGAGCCGGGTTCCGTCTGGTGAGTAACACACGGTCCAGACGCCCGAGCCGTGTTCAATCACTCGGTTGGCACGAAATGATGGAGCGTTGTGAATCTGAAGTACGCCGTCCTCGCTCGCCGTTACGATTCTTCGCGAGTCCGGGCTCCACGCGACGCCACGCACGGCTCCTGAGTGCGTGATGAGAGCAACGTCTCCATCGCTATCTCGCAACGACCATTCGGTGCCCGATTCTCTGTGCAATGCGTATTTGCCATCTGGGCTGAACCGTGTGGTGGGCAAACGAAGACCACCCCGACGACCCCACAATCGTTCGACACCCGTCGCATCCAGTTTGCCTTCCACCCGCTGCCAGGTGGCCGTCTCCCACGCGTCGAACACCTGGCGATGACCCGAGCGAACGTGGCCGCTCACCACATGGCGTCCATCGGGCGTGAAGTTCGTAATCGGAAGCGCACGCCCATCCGAAGCGAATCGGGCCACCGGCTGCTCCCGCTCCACATCCCAGATGATCGTGCCACCACTCTCAAACGC
>JAJDDL010000354.1 GCA_029260335.1 Phycisphaerales bacterium
TCCCTGGGCACTTGCTAGCGCCCGCATCTCGCCGGTCTCCAGATCCACGGCGTACGGATGCTCCTGATTCGGATCGACCTTGGTCGCGGTCACATAGAGCGTCGAGTGATCCTCGCTCAGATCAAACGGATACACCTCATACTGCCCCTCGGTGAGCTGCGTGAGCTGTTCATACACTGGATCCAAAACATGCAACTGGCGATACCCGCTCAGCTCGGTAATGAACGCCATCCGCCGGCTATCCGGCAGATAGATCGGATCCACCATCCCAGGCGTGTTCGGCCCACCATGATGCAAGAACTGATACACAACCTTGGCATCAAAGATCTCAAAGTCCGGCCGCTCGTCCTCGTCCGACTCCTCGCCTTCCTCATCACCCTCTTCGCCTTCTCCCTCTTCCCCGTCCTGATCCTCCTCCGCGTCCTCTTCCGTTCTCTCGGCGTCCTCCGCGTTCGAATCTTCTTCCTCTTCAAACCCGGCTTCCAGAATCTTCACCTGCCCGCTCGCCTGGTCGAACGCCGCGAATGCGACCTTCGTCGAATCAGGCGACCAACTCGGCATACGCATCGTGTCCCGAGGACCGCTCGAACGACGACTAAACACCTTCTTGAGCGTCCCTTCCTCGGTCTCATGACCCTCAAGGTCATAGAGATACACGCTCGTGAACGAGTCCGGCCAGGGATCATCAGGCATGTGACGGTTCACCTGCCGCGCCTGCGCAAACCGATCGCGATAGTTCACGATCGTGACCTGACGGCCGCCCGCGCCAAACCCACTCGCACCTTTCCGCGCGAGAAACACAACGCGCTTTTGGTCCGGGCTGATCGCATAGCTGCTCATCTGCTCGCCATCTTCAAGCTCCGGATCGAGCTGCAGAATCCGGTGATCGTCGAACTTCACGCGAATCAACGCTCCGCCCCGCATGTACGTGTATCCCGAGCCGTCTGGCAGATACTGCACGCCGGACTCGCGATCTTCGGTTCGTGTCAATCGACTCAACTCGCCGCGATACGGCACCAACGGCGCATCCTCGCTCTCCCCGTCGTCCCACTCTTCCCATTGCGACGCGTCAATCGTCAACCGATACACATCGCCCTGCGATCCGATCATGAGTTCATGTGATTCGGGTGCCCACTGGATCGATGAGATCCCCGCATACCGCGGCCCGCGTTCGGTCCGCTGTGAGCTGTCGATCTTCGCGTCATACGCTGGCGAATCGTCCGCCGCCACGACATCGCCGAGCGTCAACCGCTCGCCCGTCGCGCCAATTACGCCCTCAGGCCCGGCGTCGTCCTTGTCATCTTCACGCTCTGTGCGAGCAAGATCGATCTTGACGGTCGCCTCGGGTTCTTCGAGCACAAGCTCGCCTTCGAGCGACTCATCGAACGAGAGCGTCAGCTCGCCCTTGACCCCGAGCGCGTCATCGGACACCTTGGCCGTGAACGTGCCGTCCTCCAGCTTGCCCTTCTTGATCGGCAGCCGCACAAGCCCGATCGTCAGCGTGCCCGAGTGATCGGCCTTGAGATCAAGCGTGCAATCCCCGCCCGCGATCGCGCTGTTCCTCGGGCTCGTCGCATCGCCCGACCAATAGCCCTCGGGGCCGTCCGGCGTCCAGCCATGCCGCTCATTCTGCTCAAGCGCCAACGACGCGAGCGAATGCCCCGCCTTCTTGGCCTTCTTCTCGCGATCCTCCACAACCTCCCGGCTGGATTCCTGAAAATCGCTCATTCGGGTCGCGTTGGTCACCCGACGCGAGAGCCCGGTCTCGCTGTCATACAGGTACAGGTCCGAGCCATGCCGTCGCTCGTGGTAGGGCCTGTACAGGAACGCACAAAACCGACCATCGTGGCTGAAGCTCATGCTCCGAGCACCGGAGCCAAAGAAACCCCGGGGCGGAAAGATCCGCTCGAGCGTCAGCTCCTGGGTTTTCTCCTCGGCTTCCTCAGCTTGCCCCGCCGCCGAGACCACAAAGAGCCCACAGAGCAGGCACCCGAACGCCACGGATATCGATCGCATGTAAATCTCTCCTCAGATTCCAGGCTTCGAGCATACAGCACCCCGCCCGCTGGTCATACGCCCTGCCCAATCGCAGGTGGCGGGGTTTGCGTTATCGGGACGCGCCAGCCGCCGATCCAGCAAGAATTGGGGGAAGTCCGGGCTATCCTGCCGCGTGAGCAACCCAAGTGACAACCGATTCGAGTCCATGCCCCGATCGCTTCGCGAGAAGGCCCGCGTCATCCGCGTCGATGGAGACATCCCCGTCCTGCTCGCCCACCCCGACTGGGAAACCCCCGCCCCGACCTGCCTCTGGCTCCACGGCCGCACCGTCTACAAAGAACTCGACCCCGGCCGCTACCTCCGATGGCTCCGCTCCGGCATCGCCACCTGCGCCATCGACCTCCCCGGCCACGGCGATCGCTTCGACGAAACCCTCCAACAACCCACCCACACCCTGGACGTCCTCGAACAGACCATCCAAGAAATCGATGTCGTCGTGCAAGCTCTCCAGCAAGCAGATCTACAGGGCCTCTTCGACCCAAACCGCATCGCCATCGGCGGCATGTCCGCCGGCGGCATGGCCGTCCTCCGCAGACTCTGCGATAACCACCCATTTAGAGCCGTCTCGGTCGAAGCAACCACCGGCTGGCTCACCGAACTCTACTACCCAACGCTCGATGGCCATGCCGGAACGCCGTGGGGTGTCCAACACCCGCGCGATCGCCTCGCGACGCTCGACCCCAACGAGCACATCGCCAACTGGCGTCCAATCCCCATGCTCGCATTGCACACCGAGGCCGACGAGATGGTCCCGTGGCCAAGCCAGCGCGAGTATTTGCAACGCCTACGCCAGCACTACGAGCAAGCCGGCGCCGATCCCGAGCTCATCCAAATCCAAACCTGGCCCGAGACAGGTGCGCCATCAGAACACATCGGCTTCGGCCGCGAGGCCGCCAAGGCCAAAGACATGCAGACCAAGTTCCTCGCAACCAATCTGCAAACTCAAAGCGGCACCTGAAATATCAAATCTCAAGTCCGAGTTTCTCTACGCAGCTACAAACGCACGCAAGAGTCCGACGCGGCCGAGATCGCCCCAAACCCAAGACCCTAAACCCCAGGCCTACCTCAACTCCCCAACCACCTTCGCCAGCGCCCCCAGATCCTGCTCCTCCAGAATCGTCCGCGCCCTCGAATCATCCATCTTCAAGTTCTTGAACGCCGTCTCCACGCTCTTCCAAAGCCGCT
>JAJDDL010000355.1 GCA_029260335.1 Phycisphaerales bacterium
GAGTGATCCTCAAACCTTACGCCGGGCTATGGCAAGGTTCTCTTTGGAGATCAGGTACTCACACTTTCGCGAAGATTCTGCTCAAAGAGAGCTTTTGCAATGACCGTTGGCAGCTAAAGAAACAGCGTATCAAATGAGTCAGGTAGTGCTGCGAGTAGGTTTGCCCTAGTCGGGATCTTGCATATGCGAGTCTCAGAAACTAACTCTCTATTCCGTTGGCGATTCCCGCCGCCTGACGAAGCCGCGTGCGCACGCGCACGCTTTGCTCGGCTTCCTTCGCCTCATCCAAGACTCGCTTGAGTTCATCAACCATGGACCTTGCAGACGCGGGTAGGGCTTTGCGTGCCATTTTTCTCACCTGGACCTGGCGAGCGAGCGCGGCCGTTGCGTGAGCAGCACCAAAGCGAACCACCTCGTTCTCGTCTTGCAGGCCGAACTCAAGCAGTTCCACGACGCGGGCCGATGGCAATCGCCACCCATCGGCCTGGCCCGGTCGGTCGACGATGATCTCCATAACGCGAAGCCTGCGCATGACACTGGGGTCCTGGAGGTCTTGCCTGAGTCGATTCATCGCGGCGTCTTCATGGCGTCGAAGGTAGAGCAGCGTTGAGGCGGCGTCCGGCCCTACCCACGCGTCATCGAGCCACGCCTGGACGACTGTGCCTTCGCGCGCAGAGCCCTCGCCCATACTGCGGAGCCAACGGAGGAACATCTGTCGGGCTGCGGGATTGAGGCTGGGGCGTTCGATGGCCATGCAGAGCGTCTCGGCGTGCATGGTGCGCGCAGGCCAGCTCCCGCCCACGATGAGGCGCTGTTCGAGGATGTTCCACCATTGCACCTTGGAGTCCAAGGCGGGTGCGTCGAGTGCGCCGGACTCGAGGTCTTCGAGGATGGCCTGGTTTATTGCAAACGCCTCTTGCGCCCAGTTCCATCGGGTGGGCGTTCCCTTGGTGGCGTTCGAGACCGCAAAGTCGGGCTTCTTTTCCTGCGTGGCCGCCCAATAGAGCATGCGCATCGGCAGGTTAGCCGACCAGTGCTTCTCGCGTTGGATGGGCCAGATCGCAACGGCAGCGCCGAGCACCAGGAGACACATCGCCAGGACAGCTCGACGCCATCGCCGGCGGGTTCGATAGAGCTGGCGTTCGCTCTTGGCAACCCAGCCGCACTCGGGACATTGCCGGCTCGCGATGCCCTCAAGGTCATACCAGCACTGGATGCAACGAGCCTGACCCCGGGCACGATCGCCAAGGAGCGAGCGCACGAGAGCGCAGAAACCAAGCAATGCAATCAAGCCGCCGAGAGTCATCCAGAGCCATGTCACGCCCGCACCCCATGGCCGTTTCCGGGGGCCAACTGTTCTGACGCAGGTTGGGTTAGTGTGTTCCACGGAGGCCTGATTTCATTCCCTGGTTCGAACCAAGTGGCTACGGTCCGCCATGAGAACCCTCCACATTGCCGGACCGCTATGCGCCGCTCTGATTACGCTTCCCGGATGCATCGTCGGCGAGATCCGCGATAATCTCGTGTTGGCAAACGAGTCGCTTGCCCGGGTCGAGGTTCAGCTCCAAGAGGTGAACGAGACCAATGCCCATCTCGTCGAACTCCAAGTGACCCTGGAGAAGCTGGCCACGATCGACACGTCATTGACGAATGTGGACAACGAGCTGGACGGCATCGCCGAGAGCCTGAAGCGCCTGGACGACCACATGGTCAGCCTCCGAAGGACGCTGCAGAGCATCGATTCGACGATCCCGTTTCTCCAGATCGCCGACGACGAGGAGATCACCGAGCGTCCGCCGGATGCGGCTGATGAGCCGACGCCTGGCTCAGATCCGGGTGGTGGGAATGACGATGGGTAATCTGCGATGAGCCCGGAACGAATCTGCGCGGGCTTGGAAGTTCGCGAGCCGGGGTGCTAAAACTAAGCAATGGCCGAGATGGTTCGCATCACGGACGTATCGCCCCGCGACGGACTCCAGAATGAGCCCGGCTTTGTCTTGACGTCTGACAAGGCCCGCCTCGTGGAGTTGCTCGTCGATGCCCTCGTCGACGAGGTCGAGGTCACCAGCTTTGTAAGTGGCAAGCTTGTGCCGCAGTTGGGCGACGCCGACGAGCTGCTCGATACCGTGCTCGTCTTCAAACGGCCTGATGTGACTTACAGCGCACTGGTCCCCAACGAGAAGGGGCTCGGACGGCTGCTGGCGGCGAGCGAGCGGGCGGGGATGCCATTAGTAGACAAGATCGCGCTGTTTACCGCGGCAAGCGAGACGTTCAATCAGAAGAACACCAACGCGAGCATCGCCCAGTCGATCGAGCGGTTTGTGCCCGTGGTGAAGCGGGCCAGAGAGCACGGCCTGCAGATTCGCGCATATGTCTCGTGCGTTGTGGAGTGCCCGTACGAGGGCAAGATTGAGCCAAGCCAGGTCGCCGACGTGGTCCGTCTGCTCAGCGCCTTGGAGCCGGACGAGATTGACCTCGGTGACACTATTGGAGCCGCGACGCCCGAGTCGATCGGGCCCGTGCTGGACGCGGCGCGGCAGGCCAACTCTTGGGCCGAAAGGGCCAGTGCCGAGACCTGGGTGTTGCATCTGCACGACACCCACGGCCGAGCCGCCGATTGCGTAGATGCGGCGCTCGAGGCTGGCATTCGTTCCTTTGACTCCTCGGCTGGAGGATTGGGCGGGTGTCCGTTTGCGACTGGTCCTGGTGAGCGTGCGCCGGGCAACATCGCCACAAGAGTGCTCATCGAGCGCATCCATGCCAAGGGGTTTGAGACGCGCGTCAATCTGGACCGCCTCGACCGCGCGAGCCATCTGGCACGCGAGTTAGTGGATCAGGCAGCCGAGGATCCGAAGTTTGGCGGGAGGGGCCTGGGGTGATCCGATTCGAGCCGGGCTCGATCTGCTCGATTATTCTGGATCGTCCCGAGCAGCGCAACGCGCTCACGCCGGAGATGCTCAGCCAGATCCCGGGTTTCATTGCCAGCGCTCAGGCCGACGGAGCGCGCGTAGTGGTTCTCCAAGGCTCGGGGCCAGTATTTTGTGCGGGGTTCGATCTAAAAAAATGTGTGGGCGACTCTTCTGCAATGGAGGCTCTCCTGGCCAGGCTGGCGGCGGCGATTCAGTCCATGAATACGTGCACAGTGCCAGTCATCGTCGCGTGTCATGGTGCGGCGATCGCGGGCGGGTGCGCGCTCTTGGGTGGTGCGGACATTGTCGTGGCGGACCAGGATGCCAAACTGGGGTATCCCGTCGTCCGACTAGGGGTTTCCCCAGCAGTCTCGGCACCGTACCTTCGGCAAGCGATCGGCAACGGGGCCGCTCGCCACAGGCTTCTTGATACCGAGCTCATGACCGGGTGCCGGGCACAAGAACTGGGGTTGGTCCATGAACTGGTCCCAGAACGACAAGACGTTCTCCCAACCGCGATGTCCATCGCGGCGGCACTTGTGACCAAGCCACCAAGAGCGCTCACGGAGACGAAGGCTTGGCTGAGCCAGATTGCCGGGCCGTCATGTTCGGAATCGGATCGGGCTCGTGATGTTTCCCTGTCGCTTGTTGGCTCACCGGAGGAACAAGAGCGCCTGCGAGTACTTTGGGGTCCGAGGTCCAACGAGTAGGGCTAGGGTGAATTCGGCCTGGGTTCTCCTCAATAGCATTGAAAAACCATGGACTTATCGTGGTTTGGAACCCATCTGGGGCCTTCTTCGGATACTATGATGGTGCGAGAGGCCCATCGCCGGAGCAAGGGCCCTCGGGGCTTGGTAAAGTCACGACCCGCCAGGGCGTGGGCAAGCCCCTCAGCACGAGACCACCTGTTAGCCCATGGAAGAGGGGCCGCTGAAGCGGTCCTTGCGAGTAGGGCGAAGAGACCCGGGAGAATGTGGCCATGACCGATTCGCGTGATAGTCGTCCCGCGAGCGAGACGCCCAGCTTCGAGAATCTTGAGCAACGGATGCTCCTGAGTGCCGACGGCCCCAGCGCGGGCACGGTTATGTGGCGTGGCGCTGAGCTCGATGCGGTCCGCGACTCCTTCGTCGTGACCTTTAGTCAGGCGTTCGAGGATGTGCGGGCCGAGGCCGCGGTCGAGTTCCTGTCCGATCGGCTGGGCGTGGAGCTGACCAACTTTGAGAATCTCGGCTCGGGCTATAGCGCCCGGCTGGATGTCGAAGGGCGTGTTCGGCCCCGGCGGGTGGATCGGCTGATTGACGATTATGACTGGTTGAACGGATTTGATCCGAATGTGACCTACAACGTCAATCGCGTTCCGGACGATCCGAGCTTTACGGATCAATGGCAGCACGAGAACACCGGCCAGGTCGTCGGCGGGCTGCCCGGCGTGGTGGGCGCCGACTCGAATCTGCTCAAGGCGTGGGATATCACCACCGGCTCGATCGACACGATCGTTGCGGTCATCGACACGGGCGTGGACCTGGACCACCCGGACCTGGAAGCCAACATCTACGTCAACGCGGGCGAGATTCCCAACAACGGTCTGGACGATGACGGCAACGGGTTTGTTGACGATGTCAACGGCTGGGACTTTGGCGAGAACGACAACAACCCCGATGATGTCGCGGGTCACGGCACGGCGGTCGCCGGGACGATCGCGGCGGTGGGCAACAATGGAAACGGGATCGCGGGGGTCATGTGGACCGGCTCGATCTTGCCCATGAAGATCGCTGATCAGTTTGGCTCCCTGAGTCTTGCGGCGATCGTCGGTGCCCACGACTATCTCACCATGATGCGTGACCGTGGTGTGAACATCGTTGCGAGCAACAACAGTTATGGCACCTTCTCGCCCGTGTTCTTTGAGGATGACCAGGACGGGTTTGTAGCCGAACGCGACGCGATCCAGCGATTCATTGACTCGGGAGGCGTGTTCGTCGCCTCAGCCGGCAACGACTCCAATGACAACGACGGTGGCTTCACCGCATTCCCCGCGGCGTACGACTTGCCGGGCATTGTGGCCGTCGCGGCAACGGACAACACCGACACCTTGTCGGCATTCAGCAGTTACGGAGCCGAGACCGTCGACCTTGCCGCTCCGGGCACGCTCGTGCGCACGACCCAAGTCGGCGGCGGATATCAATCGGCCAGTGGCACGTCCTTCTCTGCACCAATGGTCGCCGGAGCCGTCGGTCTGCTCCGCACATTGCGTCCCCAATCTTCGGGCGCCGAGATTCGACAGGTGCTGATCGACTCCTCGCGTCCGGTGCCGAGCCTGCAGAATCGGGTGCAGTCCGGCGGCGTGCTGGATGTCGCCGAGGCGTTGCGGATCCTCGATCTGGATGGCCCGGTGATTACGGCGGTTGATCCGGGTCCGGTGACGGGCCAGTTGGACGGCAACGGCGATCCACGCGACGAGGTCGTGGTCCTGTTCAACAAGGATCTTGATCCGGCCTTTATCGATGCGGGATTTGTTTCGGTCATCGGGGCGGGCACCGACGGCAATTTCGGCACTGGTGATGACCGCGTTATTCCGATCGACTCGGTTGCCCTCGAGGGGCCGCGGGCGCTGCGCATCCAGCTCAACTTGCTCGGCCTGCTCCAGCAGCGTTTGCCAATCGATGACTATCAGCTCACCCTCAATGACGCGGGCTTCCGCGACCTGGATGGCAACTTCCTCAACGGCAATGGCACAGGTGGCGAAGATGAGGTCTACGACTTCGAGGTCGTCCCAAGCACCGGATCGCTTGAGCCCAACGACACGCTCGGGACCGCCGAATCGCTGACGTTCTCGGCAAGCGGCAGCGCCGAGTTCACGGGCCTCACGCTTGGCGATGGCGTTCGCGCCGGTTTGGATGTGGATCTGTTTGCGGTCAACATCCCGCGCGGCGGGCTGATCCAAGCAGAGGTCATCGCGCAGAATCGCACGGGCGGCTCGACGCTCGATTCGTACCTCCGACTCTTTGATGGGCTTGGCACTGAGATTGCCTCGAACGATCAGTTTAGTGGCCAGGATTCGCTCATTGACTTCTTCGTGTCCACTGGCGGCGTGTACTACATAGGCGTCAGCGGATTCCCCAATGCGCAGTACGATCCGAACATCGCGGGCTCGGGCGTGACCCAGGCGACGGGCGTGTATGACTTCGCGATCAATGTCGAGCTCATCGAGAATGACCGGGTCACGGCGACCGAGGACCTCAACGATAATCCCGCGAGGATCCCGCCCCAGGGCAGCCAGGGCATCTTCTCGACAACCATCGACTTCCCAGACACCCGCGAGATCCGCGACCTCAACCTCCGCCTCGACGCGTTGCATGAGTTCGATAGCGATCTGCAGATCAGCTTGATCAGCCCGGCCGGCACGTCGGTGCTGTTGGTTGATCGCCAGGGTGAATCAGGCGACAACTTCGAGTCGACATTGCTCGATGACGAGGCTGGCGTCCCGATCAGTAGCGGCGTGGCGCCGTTCGATCGCCCGGGCGGTTACCAGCCCGACAACGCGCTGAGCGCGTTCGACGGCGAGTCCGCCGGCGGCACATGGACCCTGGTCATCAACGACACCAAGAGCCTCGACACGGGCTTCCTGCTGAGCTGGTCGCTCGACTTCACGCTGCTCAACAACATCTTCGGCGCCTTTGAGAGCAATGACACAATCCCGACCGCCTCGCCCCTCCAGGGCGTGAACGGCTCGGGCACGGCCCAGGTGAACGCGAGCATCGGTGATGGTGGCTTCGGCGGCCTTGATCGCGACATCTTTGAGTTCAACGCATCCGAAGGCAGCACGCTCAACGCGACTTCCACATCGCTAGGCTCGCTCGACTCGGCGCTGCTGCTTTTCGATGAGGATGGCACTCCGCTCAGGATCTCGAACCCGTCGGGCTCGCTCGACGCGACGATCAGCAACTTTGTGTTCAACTCGGGCGGCACGTTCTACATCGCCGTGAGCGAAACCAACAACGTGAACTACGACCCGTTCATCGTGAACACGGGCATTGCGGCGACAACCACGGGCGCGTACACGCTGAATCTCTCGCTCACCGAGGGTGTCTCGGATGATCCGCGCGTGCTGGAAGGCGACGGCGTCGATCTGGGTGTGTCGGCCAACGGCACCTTCCTGGCGGGCACCGGGCTTGATCGAACCGGCCTGCGGTTTGGCGGGGTCGAGTTCCTCTTCGACGAGGCCGCACAGAACTCACCCACACACTTCTACGGCGCATCGGCGAACGGCTCGGTCTACCGCAACGGCGGCGGCACCGGGAGCAGCCTGCCGGTCTCGCTCACCGATCAGTCCGATCTCCAGAACCAACGCCTGGTCGGTCAGACCACCTTCAATGGACTGTCCATTGATCGGGCAACGTCATTCGGTATCGGAGACAACTTCGTCGCGGTCGATGTGGTTGTTACCAACATCTCCGGTCAGCGGGTGGACGACATCCTCTGGATGGAAGCGTTCAATCCCGATCAGGGACTCAACCTGCTCCAGGGCACGACCGCAAACACCGCCAATGACATCGTGGACGGAAGTACCGCGGGCATCGCATCATTCTCCAACAACCTCTTCCCCGACGGCTTGAGCATCATGCTTGCGACCGCGAACGCCGAGAGCAGGGCCCAGTTCACGTTCTTCGATCCCTCCACCGCTATCCGCGATCCGTCCGTCTTGATGAACTTGGGTATCAACGACCCCAACGGCAGCAGCGGCGATCAGGCGATGGGCCTCTCCTACGACCTGGGCAACCTGAACGCGGGCCAGTCCACGACGATGCGTTACTTCATCCTGCTGGGCGAGTCGGAAGATGACGCGCTGGCGCTCTTCGATGCGGTCAACGACGGCACCGGCCTGGGCCACCTCGCCGCGGACGCGTCCAACCCCGCGACCGAGCAGCTCCAGACCGCTCCGGGCGACACCAATGACCAGGCCGCCACGTTGCCGTACCGCGTGTATTACCCCGAGGGCTTTGCTAACGGCAAGACCAGCACATTCGTTCCGATTCTCAATCCGCACGCAGTCTCCAACCGCGTGCAGGTCATCGCTCGCTATGAGTTTGGCGATCGCGACCAGATTATCTCCGAGGAGATCATCCCCGCCGGCCAGCGCGGCGGCGTGACCATCACGACTCCCGAGCTCTTCGCGGCCGGCGACCAACTCGTCCGCGCTCGCACGCCTTACGCTATCGAGATTCGAGCCCAGCTCCCGGTCGCGGCGACCTTCAGCCATTACGACCTGTTCCTGCTCACCGACGGTCCGGCCGCGGTTGGCGAGGCGTTCACCAATCAGCTCAACGAAGTGTTCACCTTTGGCGACGCCACCAAGAACGGCAGTGTCAGCGACTTCCTGTTGTTCATGAACACCTCCGATGAGGTGACCAAGGTCACCACAACCTTCTTTCCGACCGATGGTGGCCAGGTATTGGAGATTACCCAGACCTTCCAGCCGTTCCGGCGCGGCGGGCTGAGCTTAGCTGGGCTCAATGGACTGCCGACCGGCGAGTACGGCGTGCGTGTTGAAGCGGACTCACCGATTGTCGCCTCGCTCACTCACTT
>JAJDDL010000356.1 GCA_029260335.1 Phycisphaerales bacterium
CGGGGCGGTGGCATCCTGCCGCCGATCGCCGCAGGCGATACAAACCGCCCGAAACCCTGCCCTCCACTGAGAACAACAATCACAACAGGGGTGGCGGGCGTCCCGCCTGCGATCGCCGCAGGCATTACAAACCAAACGCACGCCAATCCCCAATGGGCCAGATACCTCAATTAGCGGAATACCAGGTCTTCTTTTCCACATCCAGGCCGGCGGAATAGCCGATCTTCGCCCAGGCCATCCCGGCGGTGGCTTACGCCCGGCGGGATGAGAAGATGCTCGGCTCGGCCTCGACATGCCGCGGCTGCGGTACAGGAGAAGTGAGAATGAAGCTCGCCAAGCCCAAGCCAATCAACGTCGAATCCGCCTTCGGCATCGACGAGATGTTCTTCTCCACCACCGACCGCAAGGGCATCATCCAATCCGGCAACGACGTCTTCGTCCGCATAAGCAAGTACACGCTCGAAGACCTGCTCGACACGCCGCACAGCGTCATCCGACACCCCGATATGCCCCGCGCAGTCTTCCAACTGCTCTGGGACTATCTCCTCTCAGGCCGCACGATCGCGGCGTATGTAAAAAACCTCGCCGCCGACGGCAGCTACTACTGGGTCCTCGCCCTCGTCACACCCCTGTCCGATGGCGGGTTCCTTTCCATTCGCATCAAGCCCACCTCAGAGATCCTCACCACCGTCCAGTCGCTCTACGCAAAGCTCTGCAAGATCGAGGCGGACGCGACCGAACGCGGAGAAACGTCCAAGCAAGGCATGGAACAAGCGACCGCGGCCCTCCTCGGCGCACTCGAATCCATCGGATGCCCCGACTACGACGCCTTCATGTACCTTGCGCTCCAGACCGAAATGCGCCAAAGAGACGCGGCGATGGAGAGCCTCGCATCCACTGCGCGACAGGACTCTGCAATCAGCGAAT
This sequence comes from Phycisphaerales bacterium, assembly GCA_029260335.1. GTDB lineage: Bacteria > Planctomycetota > Phycisphaerae > Phycisphaerales > UBA1924 > S146-42. The sequence continues at coordinate 928 of JAJDDL010000356.1, forward strand.
CGCAACTCGCCATAAGCAGCACCCTGCAAAACGCGCTCGCTCGCCTCCGCGAATCCACTCGAATCTCCAATCAGCTCTACCGCCATGTCGATAGCCTGCTGTCCTTCCAGGGCAACCTCGCCAAGAGAGTCGAGACCGTTGGCAAAATGGCGCGTGGCTTCCGGTTCGCCGCGCTGAATACCGCCGTCGTCGCCGCCAGGCTCGATGGAAGGGGCGACGGCCTGTGCACCGTGGCCTCGCATCTCGGTGAGACGTCCACGACAGTGGCACAGCTGACCGATGCACTCTCCACCCAAACCCAACAAACGACGGCGACGCTGATGAAGACGGTCTTCCACCTCGCCGCCGCCAGGCTCGGTATCGAGATCTCCGATAGCTTCTGTCGCGAAGCCGCCAAGGCGGGAGAACAAACGCACGATCCACGCCACGAGCGTCAGAATCTCGACGTGATCCTCTCCGATCTCAACGAATCCGCAGACTCCCTGCTCGAAGCGCTGAGTTCACCCTTGGACAACCTTCTCGAAGAACTCAACGCGCTATGCGAAGACGCCTGGAGGCTCAACAAGACGTCCATCACGCTCCGGTTCGTGCGGTTCGCCGGTGTCCTCGAAGCGGTGCATTGCAACGCGATGGACGATGTCGGGCCACTGCTCCATCAGCTCGAATCCGAAATCGCCCTGGCGATGAGCGAGTTTCGAGCCTTGGCAGAGGATGTCAACACCCTCCTGACCAACCTCAACAAGACGCCGCACCTCCTCGAGGAACTGCGCACGAAACTCACCGCACAAAGCCGCGACCCCGCTCGATCCGTCGCCGATCCCGGGCAGCCGTTGGCGCCCGTCTCCGCCGCCGCGTGAACTCTCAAGCACTACTCCCCCGGATGCCACAGCCCATCTTCAGTCTGCTCCACCCGCTCGAGCAACTCCTCCACCGCCGCACGCAACTGTTCATCCCGGCCCGCCGCTTCATCCGCCGGGGTCTGCGCCACGTCGATATCAGGCTTCGCGCCGTTGTGCTCCATGTCCGTACCGTCCGGTAGATACCAGCCTCTAAACGGCATCCGCACGGACGTCCCGTCAATGAGCCTTGCGCTGCCGGTCGAGATCACACCGCCAAACGTCTGTGTCCCCACAAGCTTGCCGCGGCCGGTATACCGAATCGCGTGCGCAAAGATCTCGGCGTTACTAAACGAGTGCTGATTGATCACCACGCTGATCGGCCGGTGGTACGAATAGATCAACCGCCGATCCCGCGGATACGAGTCGGGCCAGGCGTCACGCTTGCTCGCGCCCCTCGGCACCGTCACCGCATGCCGCGGCGCAGTCAACGACGCGAGCAGAATGTCGGTCGTCCAACCCCCGCCGTTGTCCCGCACATCGATGATCAGCCCATCCTTGCCGTGGGCCGCCGCATAGAGATCCCGCTCAAAGTCCCGCACCGAAGGCGCACTCATCCCGCGAATATGCAGGTACCCGAGCTTGCCATCAGACATCTCATCGACCTTCGCCCGCCGATGCGCAACTTCCTGGGCATACCCAAGCGTGCCGTACTGCCCATACGACATCGGCTCGATGAGCACCATCCGGGTCTCGCCGTCTTCGCCGACAACATCAACGATAATCTCTCGCCCTGAGGTCCCCACCAGCGCACTGCGCAGATCAACGCCAGGCAACCCATCGCCCTGAGCAACTGGCTCACCGCGGATCGCCACGATCGTCTCCCCCACCGCGATCGTCGAATCCTCTTCGTCTGCAGGTGACCCCTTGAGCACATGCGTCACGCGGAAGCCGCCCGCCACGGGCTCGACCTCGACGCCCAGATGCCCGATCGACTCGGTCCCACCGCTGAATCCACCGCCGCCGCGAATCCCCAGGTGCGATCCGTCCAACTCACCCAACATCAGATTGCCCACGCGATTGAATCCAACGCTCGTTCGCGTCTGCAGCGCAAGCTCGAGATACCGAGCCGTGATCGCCTCCCAATCCAGATCCTTCAACGTCGGGTGATAGAACCCCTCGCCGAGCAATCGCATCGCTTCGAGAAACTTCTGCCGCTGCTGCGCCGCGATTTCGATCACCACCGGCGCCTCAATCGTGTATGTCTTCGCGCCGCCCCCCGAAGAGTTCGCGGTCCGCGCCGTCGAGCCCGCCACGTAGCTGATCTTCTTGCCGTTGGCCGACATCCGCAGGTTCCCGGCTCCGCCCGACGTCACCGTCTTGCGGTCCTGCCCGCGATGATTCACCGACCACAGCCCGCGCGTGCCATCGATGTTCGCCGAATACAGAATCCGATCCCCGCCCGGCGTGATCTCAAGCGTCCCCTCACTCCCAGGCATCGAAGTCAGCCGCCGCACCCGCAGATACGCGTCGTCCAGATCCAAATCCCAGTCCGCCGCTTCCTCGGGCTTGGCATCTAGCGCCACCGGATCGATCGGCTTGATCTTGCCCGCCTTGGCCGCCCGCTTCTTGAAGAGCTCATCGAGCTCATACGAGCTCAGATCCTCGAGCGACGCATCGAGGTAGACTTGCCACACGTCGTACTCGCCATTCTCTCCCGCCCGATCACTCAGGAATACGAGCATCTTGCCGTCGCCGCTAATCCGAGGGCTGCGATCGATATCCGGATGTCGCGTAATATTCACCGCCGCCGCGTCCGGGCGCGCCGTATCGAGCAGCCACACGTCCACGTTGAAATCCAGATCCGAGCGCGCAAACACCATGTATCGCGAATCCGCAGCCCAGCGA
>JAJDDL010000357.1 GCA_029260335.1 Phycisphaerales bacterium
GCGGCCGAAATCGCAGCCGCGGGGCCGAAGAATCGCGTGGTGGAGGGTCGGACGTCACGCCCGGACGATACGAGCAACGGGCCAGAGGCGACTGGCGGCTCTACTCAAGGCCTATCGCCCTCCCCGGCCGGCGGAACAGACCGATCGCGGCACAGATGCACCCGCCGATGAGCAACCAGAGGCGCTTGTCCTCGTCCATGACCAGTCGACGAAGCCGGGTATCTCGTACCCGGCGGATAGGCAGCGTGGGAATCTCCGGCTCCACGCTCGCCAGAATGTTCGCGTCCGGCCGCGACGACGCGAGCACGATCGCGGCTTGCTCGGCAGATCCTGCGGGGACCAGATTGAGCTGGCTCGCGACCAGGGTGCGGATGAGGGACTCATCGCCTCGCTCCAGGGCATCGGCGACCAACTCGTATCGCTCGGCCTTGACCAGCTCGTGCGAGAGCATCGTCTGGGCACGATCGCGCTGCCAGCGGGCCTCGCCGAAGCGATCCTGGGCCGGGACCAGCACGCACGCGGCGAGCATGGCCAGTCCGCTCAGCAGAAAGAGCCAGGCGGGATCAAAGACAGATCGAATCAGAGATGGCACGCCCGGATATCGAACCGCCGACCGGTTGGAGTCGATCTTTTCGTTCGCTCCAAGATCGGGGCCAAGCCCACCGGTGCTCAGCCGCCCTGAAGCAGGTGAAGCGCATCAAATGCTCGCTCGATAATGACATCCTGATTCACCAAGGCCTCGGGGTTATTCCAACCCAGGCTCAGCACGAACACCCGCCCGTCGGCGTGTTCGAGGAGCCAGGTGAGGTTGATGACGCCCGGCTCAGAGCCTCCCTTGAACAGGATTTGCTGCCAGATTTCCTGATCGATCGGGATGCCGGGGTTCGCAGACAGCACACCGACGATTGGTCCGAGCCCATCTTGCTTGGAGAGCTTCCAGAGGGCCACCATCGAGTCGGCACATTCCTCGGCGGTCGCGAACCACTCGACCCTTTCGATCTCGATCGGGACGAGCCACATGCTCGCGAGGCTGAGATCGGCCTTGGCATTTGCAACCCGCCCGCCGTCGGCCAGCATCGCTCGGCGAGCCTTCTCGTCCGCCCCGCCGTACGCGGCGGGCAACTCCGGATCGCCCGAGAGTTTAACTTTGAACATCTCCTGGGTTGTTAAGAACGGCAGGTTTCGCGATGGGTCTGCGTGCAACGTCGCCATGTGCTGTTCTACCCGCTCCCGTCCGACCCGATGGAGCAGGTGGTCGGTGGCGGTGTTGTCGCTTATGGAAATCATGAGCGTCGCGAAATGCAGCAGCGTGAACTCGCTGCCGGCGGCTTCATTCTGCATCGTGCCCGAGGGCAGGCTCTTGAGGTCCTCGGTTATCGCGAGCTTCTCGTCCCACGCCGCCTTGTCTTGGGCGATGAGTTTGCTTAGCGCGCCGAGGATGTAGAGCTTGAACGTCGAGCCGATTGCCAATCGATTGTCAGCGCCATGCTCGAAGACTGGGCGGAGTCTTCCGTTGGTGAGTTGCCAAGCGCCGACCGAGGTTGTTCCCGACAGTTCCTTCAACCGATCTGTCAGAGCTTCCCAGCTCTCGGCGCGATCGCCAAAGGCCGGTGCGGGCTGCACCAGAAAACCGGTGATCCTCTTGTCGATTGGATCAATAGTGAATCCAACCTTGACCACGGTGTCGCTTTGGGTCTCTCGAATGAACGCCTCGAGTGCGTTTTCGTTGTGAGATTGCACGCGCAGGATCTGCGGCTGGGCCGGCTCGCGAAACAGCCCACCAATTTGAGCATGGGCCACCCGCAGTTGAGCCGGCGGAACCGCCGCGAGGAAGCTCTCGTGGAAGTGCGAGACTGACTCTTCCTCAAAATCCGACCCGAGCCATTCCAGGAGCCACCGAAACTCCTTGCCAGCGTCGGTGTCGGGGATCTTGTCCGGGGTTGTGCGGAGGCTGTTGTCCTCGGCGACACCCTCGGTCACATCCTGGGCGAGCACCGGGACCGACACGCACGCGAGCGAACAAACGACAAGAAACAACAGGCGAGTGTGTCTGGCAATGAGTTTTTGTTGAATCTGCATGACCAAGTGTATTGGGGGCGTCGCGTGGGTGTTTTCTGGCTCCGACCGGCCCATTGGGTGGGCTGGGCTCCCGGGCCGCGTAGACTGTCCGCCGGATGACAGAAGGCATCGTCATAACTGGAATCGGAGCCGTGACCGGGCTCGGGGTCTCACAAACCGCTCTGTACAACGGGCTGTTGGAAGGGCGCTCTGCGATCCGCCCGATCGAGCGTCTCGATGCCAGCGGGTTCGCTTCGGATCTGGCCTCATGGATCGAGCAACTCGACGCCAAGGGCGTGGTGCCCAAGCACTATCGAAAAGCCGTGAAGGTCATGGCCCGCGATACGCAGATCGCGATCGTGTGTGCGGCGATGGCCGCTGAGAACGCGGGGCTGCTCACGCGAGTCTCAGGCGAAGAGACGACCTATCCGAGCGATCGCATGGGATGCCTGATCGGCGCGGGGCTCATCGCGGCCGAAGCTGATGAACTGACCCAGGCGCTCGCGACGGCGACCAATGCTGAGGGCGATCTGGACCTGAAGGCCTGGGGCGAAGGCGCGATGGAAAACCTGCCGCCGCTCTGGATGCTCAAGTACCTGCCCAACATGCTCGCGTGCCACGTCACGATCTTGCACGGGTGCACGGGCGTGAGCAACACGATCACCTTCGGCGAGGCCAGCGGTTTGCTCAGCATCGGCGAGTCGATGCGAGTGATCGAGCGAGGCGACGCGGACGCGTGCTTTAGCGGCTCTGCTGAGAGCAAGCTCAACGTGCTGGGCATGACGCGTCTGGAACAAGCCGGGCGCATCGCCAGTACCCAGGGCCAGGATCTCAACCCAAGCGAACGGCCCGCCGACAATCCGGTGAAACCCTTCGAGCCAGAATCTGCCGGACAACTCATGGGAGAAGGTGGGGGCATCCTCATCGTCGAACGCGAGGAGTCGGCGCGTGCTCGAAATGCGCTACTGATCGCTCGACTCGCGGGCTTTGGTGCCGCTCAGTCTCCGCGCGGGCTGGACATGCTCCGCCCGGTAGGCCAAGCTGGTGAGTCTGCGAATCTCGGGCTGAGCGATGCGATCTCGCGTGCATTAGACGACGCGGGGATCGGACCTGAGGCGATCGATGTGATCGTTCCGCATGGCTCGGG
>JAJDDL010000358.1 GCA_029260335.1 Phycisphaerales bacterium
GCTCCAACTGAGCGAACGCAGGAGTGCTGGCGATGAGGGCTGTGAGCAGGGTGGCGAGTCGCATGGAATGCTCCGGTGTTGTGAGTGCTGGGACTTGAGAGTTACGTCTTGCGGGCATTGAAGCCCGGAATGTCATAAGGCGCAACGCACGGCTTCCACCTGACAGGATGCCAGGTAGATCTTGCAAAAAGAGAACGGGCTCGGTTGCGCGAGCCCTCGCGAAGCGGAGAGATAGTCTTCGATCAGAACCTTGCGACGGATCCAAATGCGCCGATCTGCAGGAGGTCAGTCGCGGTAGTTGGCGTTGGGGTTGGTGGGCGTCTGGCCGGGGCGCACCTCGCCCGCGAAGTGATTCTGCTCGGGGGCGAGGATGCGAAAGTCGTCGCTATTGCCGATGCAGTGGTTGCGGAAGATGGTGTTCATCGCTGAGCCGACGTACACGCCCCAGACCCAGTTGTCGCGGCAGGTGTTGTCGTTGATCGTGTTGGCGCTGCCATAGATGGCGATGCCGGCGTAGGAATCGCTCTGGTCTGTGCCGTTGTTGTCGCATGCGTTGTTGATGATGCGGCAGCGGTTGTAAGCCCGGATGCCATCGAAGCCGCAGAAGCTGATCTTGCAGTTCTCGATGGTCGTGTCATTGAGGGCGTAAACGCCCCAGCCATCGCCCTCGGAGATCGTGCAGCCGGAGATATGGGCGGCGTCGCTCACGTATATGCTCGCAAAGTTGACACTGGTAATGGTGCAGTCGGTGATGCGCGTGTTGGCGCCTGCGACGATACCGATGTTGTCCCAGCGGTCGATTGCGCAATCGCGGACGAGTGAGCCCTTGCCGGTCTCGATCGCATTGGAGCCGTTGTAAGGGCTGTCCCAGATTGTGCAGGACTCGATGAGTGAGCCCTTGCCCACGTAGATTCCCGTGTCGAGCGATCGTTCGACGGTGCAGTTGCGCACTTGCGCCTGGGCCCCGGCGTCGATGGAGCGTTTGCCGTAGCCGGCGTGGACGTTCTCGACGGTAGACATCCAGCAGTTCTCGAGATCGATGCCATCGGAGTTGCTACCGGGCTTCACGTTGCCATTTCGAATCTTGATGCATCGCGAGCCGCTTGCCTTGATCGGGGCGCCGGTCACGTGATTGGCCGAGCGGATCGTGTAGCCTCGAAGGTCGAGCGTGACGTAGGACGTCGCGATCTCGATTGCGTTTTGGTTCTCTTGGTCGAAGACGATGTTTCCCGTCAGGTGGTATCGACCTGCCGAGCTGATTCGGAAAACGCTCCCATCGTGGCCTGGCGTCGTGGCGGGCCCGACCGGGATGGAGGGTTCGACCTCGTTGAGGGTCTTCATGGTGGGTTCGACGGGGCCGGCGGGCGGGTCGAACTGAGCCAGAGCCGGGGTGATGGCGGTGAGACAAATCATGAGTGGCGCCAGGCGCATTGGTGGTCTCCTCGATTGGGGTCAGGATTGCAGGCCGAGATGGTCTGTCAGCTACAGAGGCGCAAGGCAGCACTGCTTGACGCCGTCTCTTCTGAAAAATGTCAGAACGGTTGGAAACAAAGCGGCCGTGAATGGAAACGCCCCCGCGTGATTGCGGGGGCGTTTCGCGATTGGCGGCTGGATGCCGAGGCCTGGTTGGGTGGTTATCGAGAAGCCTGCTCGGTCTGGCGACCGGACTGGGCGAGCAAGGTTGGGTAGGTGTCGTCAATCGCGCGACGGAAGATCCACGCACGCTCGCGTGCATCGTCCTCAGTCTCGGCTTCGGCGAGAGCGAGTTGGAGACGGTCGGTTACATTGGATCCAAGCTCGTCGTTGGCGAGTGTGACCAATGCTTCGATGGTGATCTCGTACAACGCGGCACACGCGGCGACCTGGCCCTTGTTGAACAGCGGGGCACCGCGGCTGATAGCAAGCTCGAGAAGCCGCACGCCCTGCTCGCTTGCTTCTGCGGTAAAGGTCTGCGTGGACTCGTTCGTCGGGAGGATGACACTATCGATGAGGTGCACAACACCGTTGGCGGTCTCGATGTCGACCTTCACGATCGTGGCGTTGTCGACCGAGAGCTTGCCGTTGGTGATCGCGAAGCTGACGGGATTGCCAAAGTACGTCCGAGCGCTGCGGCTGGCGAGCATTTCGTTCGCGTAGACCCGTCCGGGAACCACGTGCAAGCCGAGGATCTCGATAAGCTGACTGCGGTTCTCAGTTTGCAAGAGCGAATCGAGCGTGCCCTCGGGCAGGGCTGCGAACGCGCTATTGACCGGGGCGAAGACTGTCCAAGGACCATTCTCTGCTGAGAGTTGATCCGTAAGCCCGGCTGCGGTGACCGCGGCTTCGAGCGTCGAAAGGTCGTCGACTGCGGTCAGGAGCTTGCCGATGGCGTCGAGCTCGGGCATGAGGACCGCATCGATCACATGGACGATGCCGCCATCAAACTCGACGTCGGTCGCGACGAGGTTTGCGTCGGCGATCGTGAAGTCGGGATTGACCGAGAGGCGCTGGCCATTGAGCGAGTCGATCGTGCTGCGCTGGAAGAGGTCTGCCGAACTGGCTTGTGCGCCGGCAACGTGATAGGTGAGGATTGCGCGGAGCGTGTCGCGGCCCTCGGGTGCGAGCAGCGCCTCAACGGTCTCACGCGGCAGAGCGGCAAAGGCCTCGTTGGTCGGCGCAAAGATCGTGACCTGTTGATCGGCAGGAAGGTCCAACTCCGCGGCGGCGACGAGATCGAGCAACGTCGTCAAGCCCGCGCTGCGTGCCACGGTGGCCAGGTCATTGCCCTGTGACGGTGCGGGAGATGACTCTGCGCCAAGGGCTCGGATGGAATCGACTTCAATACGAAACGAGCCCTCGTTCTTGTCGGAGAGGGTGATGCCGAGCGATTCGATCTTGGCCGGTTCAAGAGCCGGCGCGTTGGGGATCTTGCGGCCGAAGCTGTAGAGCTTGAACTCTTCAAACGGCAGCTCGATGGTGGTCCAGGTGTCCTTCACGGTTTCGAAGCTCTGTTGGAAGCCGCCGGCCATGAGCCGGACGTTCGAGGCGCGGATGTCAAAGTTGTACGTCCTGCCGTCGCCCTTCACGCGAAGCTCGATACCGGTTGCCCCGACGAGCGACTCGGCGGGAACGTTGGAGCGCATCTGGCTGAACCCGCCGTTGTTCTCAAGCGAGAGATCGCCCGCGAATCGGAGGATGCCGGTCTCCGGAGCGGTGATACGACCGGAGGATCTGCCACCCATGACGCCGTCGAGGACGGTGCGCCAGCCGGCGACGCCGTTGTCGAAGCTGAAGTCAAGGTCTTGTGCGAGGGCTGGAGTTGCAAGGGCGGCAGCGAGCAGGGCGGTGGCGGTGCGCATGATGAAGTCTCTCGGGGCAGGCTCGTGCGGTCCGGCGGACTCGCTGGGCCTGCATTCGAGAGAGTGAGGACCTGGATTCAGCATGCCGAGACGTTTATGTTGGCCTCGGCAGTTGAGGCCCTGCCCCAGTCATCCGGTCACTCGCATGGTTGGGCGAACAGATCCAGGTACCCGAAAAAGTCCTCGGCATCGATGTCGCCGTCCTGATCGATGTCGGCGCGAGCATCGCCCGTCGCGAACAGATCGAGATACGCGAAGAAGTCCTCGGCGTCGGCGTCGTTGTCGCCGTCGAGATCGGCCGGGCAGGGATTGAGCTGATTGATCAGAATGGAAATGTTCGGATCATTTCGTGGTTGAAGTCGGCGGAGGCGATCGATCGTGGCTGCCTGCCCACGTCGTAGACCGTCGGAGGCAGAAACGTCCCGTCGCCGACCCCGAGTCGCACATAGACCTCGTCGGTCGCGACATCATTGTGAGCGATATCCGCGATGCCGTCATTATTGAACTCGCCGATCTCGATGCGGCCATTCAGCCTGATGTCCGATCGGATCTCCGGTTCGAAACTCCCATCGCCGACACCAAACGCTACCGAGATACTCCTGTCTCGTGACCAGTAGAAAAGCAGATCCAACTCGCCATCGCCATTCATGTCGGCCGACAACGCGCGGGCGGGCTCTTCACCGATCGGCGTCTGCAAACCGGGGAATATCGGTGGACTTGCGTGTGAACCAGCGCTTGCGATCGCAAAGAGCAGAGTAGTGCGCGCAAATGGACCGTTTGCAAGTGATAGGCGCAAGGCGATAACTCCTTCTTCTCCCCGGACTTGATAGGAGGCCGAGTATAACGGCAAGTCATCAGGAAAACCCCTCTTTCTCGATCAACTGGGCCTCGATGGAAGCGGCCAAGCCGGGTTCCATCCCGACCAAAACCACGGGATGTAGTCCCAGGCCCCTGATATACGGTAACTAGCGGATCTATCCGGACCGATGGGTGGTACAGTTGATGGGGCGGCAACGTCGGGGGGTTCGGGAGTCCTTCTAGGAGATGGTGCAAATGCGCGCACGGGATCTAGGCGTGATCGGCGGCTGTGGGGCTCTTTTGATAGGCCTCTCGGCTTGCTCCAACGACAAAGAAGAGTCCTCGGCGATGGCCATGGCCCGCCCTGACGGCCCGCCACCGGCGGTTTTAACCGGTGAGTACTGGATGGACCATGAGGAGTTTGGCCCCCCGCCGCCGGGCTATGTAAAGATAGTTGGCGAGCCAATGCCCAACTGGGAGCCCGGAGGCCTGGGCCTCGCGTCGAATCCGATGCAATGGTCGCCCCTGGGGCCCCAGCCGATCGTCGATGAGTTCTGGTCGGGGCCGGACGAGGCCAGCGGCCGGGTCGTCTCGATCGCGCCGCACCCACAGTCTGAGAACATCGTCTACATCGCCAGCGCCTCCGGCGGCGTGTGGAAGACCGTGGACCAGGGCGAGAACTGGATCCCGCTTACCGATGAACTGTCCATCTTGAACCACGGCGTCGTTGCGGTCGATCCGAACAACCCCACCACCGTGTACGCCGGGACGGGCGAGTACACGACCGGCAGCTCGGGCGATGGCATCTTCCGATCGTTGGATGAGGGCGCGACGTGGGAACGAGCCGCGACGATCGACCAGGTCGGCGTCAACTGCTCGGGCCTGGCGGTCGCGCCGGGCAACTCACTCCTGCTGCATCACACCGGCGCAGCGGGGTACTCCCGGAGCGTCGACGGCGGGCTGACCTGGAACATCATGCTCGACAGAAACGTCTCGAGCTTGGCCTTGCATCCCACCGACCCGAATGTGCTGTATGTTGCGGTTCGGAGCGATGGCGTGTATCGCTCGGATAACGGGGGGCTCTCCTTCGTTCGGCTTGGTTCGGGACTTCCTTCAGACGGCGCGGGCCATGCCCGCATTGTGATCGCTCTCGCCAAGAGCGACCCCAATCGTTTGTACGCGGCGTACGTGCGGGGCAGCAACATCGACGCCACCTACGCAACCAGCAACGGCGGCGATTCGTGGACTGAGCTTCTCAACGCGCCCAACTTCGCCCGCCCCCAGGCGTGGTATGACACCTTCATCGCGGTTGATCCTGCGGACAAGAACATCGTGTACGCCGGCGGCGTGTTCCCGACCTACGGCGAGGCCGGCGTGACCCGCACGCTCGACGGCGGCGCGACCTGGAACGACGTCACTTACGGCACAAGCGGCGCATCGCAGGTCCACCCCGACCAGCACTTCCTCACTTTCGGTCCGACGGGCATCATCTGGCTCGGCAACGACGGCGGTGTGTGGAAGTCCACCGACAATGTCGCGACATGGATCGATACCAACGCGACCTTGACGGTGACACAGAACTACAACATCTCGCTCCACCCGACTGATCCCAATCGCGTCATCGGCGGCACCCAGGACAACGGCACGGTGGAACGGCAGATCGATGATCCGGATTGGCCGCAGATCCTTGCGGGCGACGGCGGATTCAGTGCGTATGACTTCGACGAGCCGGACATCCGCCACTACGCGACGTACGTGTACCTGGCGGTGTATCGCCAGGATGACAACGGCACGGACCAGATCTCCGGGCCCTGGGGTGGAGATCCCAAGAACTTCATCGCGCCGCTCGTGATGGACCCCAACGACGCCAAGACTCTGCTCGGGGGCACCAACCGCATCTGGCGGACGCGCACCGCGGATACGACCGCCAACTGGACCGCAATCAGCACGAGCGAGGTCGGCAGCGGCGGCACGATCAACGCGATCGCTGTTGCGATGGGCAACTCGAACATCATCTATACGGGCAACCGAGGCGGTGGGATCTGGCGCACCATCGATGGCGAGAACTGGGAGAATCTCACCGACAACAACCTGTTCGGCGGCTCGGTGAGCGACATCTTCATCAATCCCAAAGATTCCGACAACGTGTACGCGACGTTCTATGACACGAGCGGAGCACGCGTGATCGGGACCAACAACGGCGGCCAGAGCTGGACCGACTACACCGGTGAACTCCCCGTGGGCGTGAGCGCTCGCGCCTTGGAGGTCGACTGGAATCTCGATCCACCGACGCTCTTCGTTGGCTCGGGCCACGGCGTGTACGTGTCGTTCGACCTGGGCGAGTTTTGGGTCAAGGACGGCAACGACCTGCCGAACGTGAACATCGGCGACCTCGCGATCGATTTTGCGAACAACACGATTACCGCGGGCACCTACGGTCGCGGCGCGTGGCGCTCTCCCCTGCCCAACGGCCTGGGGTGTGATGCGGATATCGACGGAGATGGCGACGTCGACGCCGAGGACTTCTTTGGATTCCTGGATCTGTTCGCCAACGGCGAGCCGGGCGCGGACATCGATGAAGACGGCGACATCGATGCCGACGACTTCTTTGGGTATCTGGATTTGTTCGCCCAGGGTTGTGGCTGAGCAGCACTGAGTCTATGAACTGATCGCCCGGCGCAAGCCGGGCGTTTTTTCTTGGGTTTGAACAATCACAGGCCCGAGCGTGAGGGAGCGGCGTCTACGGCTTCCTCGGCTTCTGCTCTTCGTCCTCCCGCCGCACAAGATCGCGAGCCCAAGAACAAGAAAGCCTGATTGGCGCTCTAGCATTCACCAAGAGTTGCACCGAGTGGATGAGGTAGAGCCTGTGTCACATAGAGATGATGAAGAAGTAGAAGCCTCCCAACAGGAGCCCTTGGCCTGTGAGATATCCCTCGAATACAGCGATCGCGTCAACCTCGCGATGCAACAGAACGGCGTGCCCCTGATCGACGCCGTAGTGCTGACATCGACGTCAGCCGAGCCCTTGGAAAATGTCGAAGTCCGCGTCTCGCTCGACAACGGCGAGTGCGAGCCTTGGCTCGGCCGGCTCGCGCAGATCGATCCCGGCTGCACAATGCGGATCGCACCCAAGGAACTCGCGCTGAGTGGACAAGGGCTGGCTTTGCGCACCGAAGCGGAGCGCACGAGCGTCGTTGTGCAGGTGAGCGCAGGCGGCCGGTCGGCTCGTCAGAGTTTTCCGATCGACATCCTGGCATTCGATTACTGGCCCGGGGTCGGCCACTTCCCCGAACTGACTGCCGCGTTTGTCACGCCAAACCATCCGCGGGTTGCCGAGCTTTTGCTAACGGCACGCGAGCTGCTTGCCGAATCAGATCAGAGCGATGCACTCGAAGGGTATCAATCGGGCAGCCGCCAGCGCGCGACAAGGATCGGTGAGGCGTGCTTTGGCGCGCTGAGCGCGCGGGGAATCGGCTACATCAATCCCCCGGCGAGCTTCGAGCAAGCGGGCCAACGCGTGCGCCTGATCGATCGCGTATCCGGCGAGAGTCTCGGCACATGCCTGGATCTGTCGCTCGTGCTCGCGAGCCTCTGGGAACAGTGCGGCTTGCATCCGTTGCTCCTCTTGAGCGAGGGCCACGCGATGGCCGCGTTCTGGACCCACGAAGCGCACCTGGGCGAAGCCGCAATCGACGAGCCCTCGCGCGTGCGCAACCTAATAGAACTGGGCGAGATCGTGCCGGTGGAAGCGACGGTCGTGACCGCTCGCGGCGGATCGTTCGGCGAAGCTGTCCAACAAGCGACGCGGCGGATGGCAGATCCGGGTGCAGAGTTCTGCGCGATCGACGTTCGCGCAGGGCGTGTGCGAGGGATCCGGCCATTGGCGCTACGCGATTGCGGCGAGGCTGAGGTGGACGCATCAGCGTTTGTGGCCGAGACGGGCGCAGCACAGACAACGTTGGACGCGGTGGCGCTCGCCGAGCGTGCCGAGGGATTGCCAAGCGGCGAGTCGGAACTCGAAGAATCCGGATCCGGCCGGATCAAGCGATGGCAGACGCGTTTGCTCGATCTCTCGCTTCGCAACCGGTTGATCAACTTCCGGGAGACGGGGCGGACGCTTGAGTTTGTTGTGCCCGATGTGGCGAGGGTCGAGGATTTGCTCGCAGAGGGCCAACGGTTCTCGTTGGTTGAGCAAGCCGAGGGGGACGAGGAGTTTCTGGCCCAGGAGTGCGAAGCGGGCAGGCTTCACAGCACGCTCACCCGCGCCGAGACCCAGAAGCGATTGCTCACGCTCTATCGCACGGCTCGCTCGAGCATCGAGGAAACCGGCGCAAACCTCCTACATCTGTCCATCGGCATGCTCCGGTGGTACGAGACCGAGTCGGCCGAGACGCCCAGGCTTGCGCCGCTGATTCTGCTGCCGGTGAGCTTGGTGCGCACGTCGAGCGGGTCGGGCTACGGCTACGGCTTGTCATTGAGCGATGAACCACTGCGCCCAAACATCACGCTGCTCGAAAAGCTGCACGTGGAGTTCGGCATGGAGACCTCGGGGCTTGAGGACTTGCCCGAGGATGAATCAGGACTTGACGTCGCGATGATCCTCCGCAACTTCCGAGAGGCGATCCGAGACTCCAAGCGTTGGGAAGTCGTCGAGTCGGCGCACGTGGGCTTGTTCTCGTTCAACAAGTTCCTGATGTGGCGCGATCTGCAGCAGAACATGGAAGGGCTGCGCCAGAATCGGCTCGTGACGCATCTGGTGGATCGCCCGGGCGAGGACTTTGACACAGAGCCGTTTCCGGCCGGCGACGAGCTGGACGAAGCCGTCAAGCCAGGCGAGTTGCTTTGCACGCGGGACGCGGATTCATCCCAGTTGGCGGCAGTGCGGGCAGCGATGCAGGAACGCTCATTCGTGTTGGAAGGCCCGCCGGGCACGGGCAAGAGCCAGACGATCGCGAACATCATCGCCGACTCTCTAGCGCGGGGCAAGCGCGTGCTGTTCGTCGCCGAGAAGATGGCGGCCCTATCGGTGGTTCGTCGACGGTTGGAACAAGACTTGCTAGGCCCCTTCTGCTTGGAACTGCACTCGGCGAAAGCCTCGAAGAAGGAAGTCCTGGCCCAACTCGACGAAGCGCTGCGCGTGCACGACATGGGAGGCTCCGAATCATGGGATGAGCTCTGCGCCGAGCTCGGCGTCACACGAACGAGACTGAACGACTACGTACGCGAGTTGCACGAGATCCGCGCCACAAGCGAGAGCCTCTACCAAGTGCTCGGGCGATTGAGCTTGTTGGGTGATGGAAAGACAGTCGGCCTGGATGATGCCGGCAAAGCAGATCGCGAGAAGCTCGATGGCTGGCGGGCGGCGGTGAGAGACCTGGCAGAACGCAGCGGGCCCGTGGATCCGGTGCACGAGCATCCGCTGCGCGGCATCGGACGCGCGACGTGGGAGTTCGGTCTGCCCGAAGAATCACGCGCAGCGATCGGGCAGGCCGAGATCGCATTGCGGCAGCTCGCCGATGCACTCCAAGCAATGAGCGATGCGTTGGCTGTCGAACTTTTGCGCGATGACCTGTCCTATGTTGGCGTCCAAGCTCTCGGCACAATCGCTGCTCTGGTCGATGCAAGCCCGTTCGCAAGCGTCAGCCTCGTGCATGGTGCTGGCAGCGAGGAGCTTCGTGCGCAGGTGCGCCAGGCGATCGAGATCGGACGGAAGCGCGACCACAAGCGAACAGAGCTCAAGACCAGATTTCACGAGGAGTTTCTCGATATCGAGCACCTCGTGCACCTCGACGGCGTGATGCGCGTGGCCGATCATCCTTGGATCGTGCGGATCTTCAGCGGCCGAAGCGTCAAGCGAGGCCTGCGGGTGTACGCCAAGGAGAAGCTGGCTGGATTCGAGTCACTCCAACGAGATCTGGAGATGGCACGCGAGGCCAAGCGCGAGAGTGCCGAGCTTGCCGCGATGGGAGTGGTTGCGCCCGCCCTTGGGCGACGGTGGAACAACGGCGAGGCAAACTGGGATCAGGTCGAGCGGCTCCTCGATTGGTGCGATCAGTTCGCCGCGGCGTTGCATGAGATTGATGACCAACCAAACGGCTCGGAGCTCTCACGAGAGCTTGCCGAGGCATTGGGCGATGAGCTGCTCGTGTCTAAGGCGCGCACCAGTGCCCAGCGCTTGGTAGCATCCTGGGCGTCATGGCTCGAATCGTGGAATGAGGTCGAGCGGGTGCTCGCTACCTCCATAGATGAAGCCTTTGGAGAAAACGAAGCAGGTTCAGGCGTGCCGGGATGGTTGGACCAGGTCCGACTGGTCTTTCAGAGATGGGCCGGGTCGTTGGATGAGCTCAACGACTGGTGCGGCTGGCGTCGCGCGCGTGATACAGCGGTCGCGTCGGGCTTGGCGAAGCTCATCGACGCCTACGAGCGAGGCGAGATCAATCGCGAGGAGTTGTCCGACACATTCGAGCGGAGCTTTGGCGAGCGTTGGTTCATCGCGACCGCCAACAGCGTCGACGCGATCCGCGAGTTCAACGCCGAGGCTCACGGCAGGACCATCGAACGCTTCCGAAGCGTGGACAAGAGCGTGATCGAGCTGACGCGCCGGGTTATCGTGGGACGGCTCGCCAAGACCGCTCCCACCATCTCGGGCTCGGCGTCGGCGAAGTCCGAGGTGGGCATTCTCCGCCGAGAGCTCGAGAAAAAGCGACGGCACATGCCGACGCGTCGCTTGATCGAGGCGATGCCCAACCTGCTGCCGCGATTGAAGCCATGCTTCCTGATGAGCCCGCTCTCGGTGGCCCAGTTCCTGGACGCGGGGTTGCCGTCGTTCGATCTTGTTGTGTTCGACGAGGCCTCGCAGATCCCGGTGTGGGACGCGATCGGCGCGATCGCGCGTGGAGCCGAGGTGATCGTGGTGGGCGATTCCAAGCAGTTGCCGCCGACGAGTTTTTTCAGCACAGTGGAGAGCGATGACGAGTTTGATGAGGATGAGCAGGAAGTCGAGGACATGGAGTCGATCCTCAAGGAGTGCAACGCCTCGGGCGTCTCGCGCATGCGATTGCGATGGCACTACCGGAGCCGCCACGAGAGCCTGATCGCATTCTCGAATCATCATTACTACCAGAACGAGCTGCACACGTTCCCATCGCCCATCGAGCGATCGGCGGAGTTGGGCGTGACCCTGCGCTATGTGCCCGAAGGCGTGTACGACCGGGGCGGGTCGCGAACGAACCGAATCGAAGCCGAGGCTGTTGTGGAGGAAGTGACCGAGATGCTCAACGCAGGTCGCTCGTCCATCGGCATCGTGACCTTCAACCAGGCCCAGCAAGGGCTCATCGAAGACTTGTTGGATCTCAAACGCAGGGAGATGCCCGAGATCGAGCAGTTCTTCAACAGCTCGGGCGAGGGCGTCTTCGTGAAGAACCTGGAGAACGTGCAGGGCGATGAGCGAGACACGATCATCTTCTCGGTGGGCTATGGGCCCGATAGCACCGGGCGGGCCTCTATGAACTTTGGCCCGCTCAACAAAGAAGGCGGCGAGCGGCGTCTCAACGTGGCCGTCACCCGTGCAAGAGAACGGCTCATCGTGTTCTCCTCCATGCGAAGCGATCAGATCGATCTCCGCAGAACCAGGGCGCTCGGCGTGCGCCATTTCAAGGAGTTCCTCGATTACGCGGACCGCGGGCCGCAAGCGATCGGCGAGCCGGTCGCCGCGGGCGGTATGGCACAGGCCAGCAAGCAGAACTTCGAGCAGGCGGTCTGGCAGGCGTTGACTGATCACGGCTGGGAGGGCGATCGCCAGGTTGGTTGCGCGGGCTACCGCATAGACCTGGGGGTGCGCGTTCCCGATCGTCCGGGCCGGTACTTGCTCGGCATCGAGTGCGATGGCGCCGCATACCACAGCGCCAAGACCGCGCGGGATCGCGATCGGACTCGCCACGGGGTGCTCGAACGACTGGGCTGGCGGCTGGAGCGGGTCTGGTCGACCGAGTGGCGGATCGCCCCTGACAGGAGTGTGCACAACCTGGTTGCGTCGGTCGAAGA
>JAJDDL010000359.1 GCA_029260335.1 Phycisphaerales bacterium
GCCCAACCCATCGAGGGCGATCTTCGCTACTGGCCGCCTGTCGAGCGGGAGGCATATCTCGCGCATGAGAACGCGCTGCTCGCGGTCCCGACCCGAGAGAAACTCTGGGCGTGGCATGATCTGATGAGTTCTGAGCCGCACATCGCGGGGACCGAGGGTGATTGGAAGCTCATCGAGAACATGGCGCGATCGTTTGAAGAGATGGGCCTGAAAGTTGAGGTCCACGAGTTCTGGCCATTGCTTGCCGACCCGATCGCCGCGGAGGTCGAGATTGTCAGCCCGACGACGATGTCGCTTTCGATCCGCGAGCTTGCCCTCGAAGAGGACGAGTACTCCGATCACCCCGAACTCATGCTTGCGTTCAACGCGTACAGCGGCTCGGGCGAGGCCATCGGTGAGGTCGTCTACGCCAACCACGGCCGCAAGGCGGATTTCGAGAAGCTCAAAGAGCTGGGCGTTGACTGCACAGGCAAGATCGTCATCGCCCGTTACGGCGGGAACTACCGGGGCTTCAAGGCCAAGTTCGCAGAAGAAGCCGGAGCCGCGGCGTTGCTCATCTACACCGACCCGGCCGACTCGGGGTTCCGCCAGGGCTTGGAGTATCCAGAAGGCGGGTACAACAACGAGCACCACGTGCAGCGCGGCTCGATTAAGACCTTGCCCTAGCAGGGTGATCCGCTCACGCCGTTTCGCGAGGCGACCGAGGACGCCGAGCGATTGGATCCCGACGCCATCGACCTGCCGAGGATCCCCGTGCAGCCGATCGGGTATGGCGCTGCGAACGAGATCCTGCAGCGCATGACCGGACGCGAGATCGAGAACAACGCCTGGCAAGGCGGGCTGGCGCATCGGTACAGGCTCGAGGGCGGCGACGAACTGCGCGTGCGTGTCAAGGTCGAGCAGCCTCGTTCGATCAAAAAGACCGCGAATGTCATCGGGACATTGGAAGGCGAGATAACCGACGAGGTCGTGATCATCGGTGGTCACCACGACGCGTGGGGTTTCGGCGCGAGCGACCCCCAAGCCGGGACGATCTGCACCATGGAAGCGGCGAGAGCGTTCGCGAAGCTTGCTGCCGAGGGGCATCGCCCGAAGCGGACAATCCTGTTCTGCGGCTGGGGAGCCGAGGAATGGGGGATCATCGGTTCAACCGAGTGGGTGGAGGCCAACGCCGAGTTTCTGGGCGAGAGGGCGATCGCCTATATCAACCTCGACGGCAGCGCGACGGGCCCGAACTTCGGCGCGGGGGCCAGCCCGAGTCTGAAGCGGGTGATCGTGGAGGCAAGCCGAAACGTGCCCCAGGCGGGCGAGCCGGACAAGACTGTGTACGAATCTTGGTTCGCGCGCGGGGCGGACGAGTTGTTTGCCGACGAGCCGCGGATCGGCGATCTTGGTGGCGGGTCGGATCATGTCGGGTTCTGGTGCCACCTTTGCATTCCCTGCGCCGGGCTCAACGCCAGCGGTGCCAAGGGCTCGGCGTACCACGGGAACTACGACTCGCTCGCGTGGTACCGTCAGGTCGTGGGCGAGGACTACGAGTCGGCGTTGATGGTGACGCGAATGACGATCGCGCTCGCGAGCAGGCTAGCCAATGCGCCGGTGCATCCGTTGGACCCGGGGCGATATGGAACAGAGTTTCGCAAGCACCTTCGGGCCGGCTCGGTGGAAGCCTTGAGCAAGGGTCTTGTGGATTCGATCGATCCTGACCTCGGCGTCGCCCCATCGTTCATGGCGCTGGACTTTGACGGCCGCAATATCGAGAACCTCGCGGCACAACTCTCCGATGACCTAGCGAACTCGCGTGGCCTGCTCGTCCGCAAGCGACTCGCCGCGATAAACGAGGCACTGCGGCGGTGTGATCGCGCTTGGATGATCGGCGCCGGGCTCAGCGATCGCCCCTGGTTTCGCAACTTCTTCGCGGCTCCCGATGAAGACTCGGGCTATGGCGCGTGGACGCTCCCAGAGATGCGCGTGTGGCTCAAGGATCCGACGCGCAAATCGAACTGGGGCCTGGACGACCATCGGACGAGTGTCGGCGATGGTGTGATTCAGGGCTATCTCGTCGCTGCCGGACGACTTGCTGAACAGCTCGGAAAAGCGAGCGAGTTGGTCCGGGCGGTCCAACCTCAACAGGACCCCTGATCCAGCCCAAGAACACAGGCAAAGAAGAAGGCCCCGGCGTTTGCCGGGGCCTTCTGTGATCTGACTGAACTGGATCTCAGACGAGATCCTTCATCGCCTTCATCGGGCGAACCTTGACGACGTTGCGGGCCGGCTTGGCCTTGAAGATCGTCGGCTCCTTGGTGAAGGGGTTGATGCCCTTGCGTGCCTTGGTGGCGGGCTTGCGCTGGACGGTGACCTTCATGAGCCCGCCCAGGTTGACCGCGCCCGGGCCGCGCTTGGCCAGGTCCTTTTCCATGATCTGGGTGATGCCATCGAAGACCGCGGCGACTTCCTTCTTGCTCACGCCTGCGTGATCGGCGAGCAGGCCCATGATCTCGGCCTTGGTGCGGGGCTTGGCGGCGGCGGTCATCTTCATCTTCGGTGCGGCCACGGGGGCCTTGCGAGCGGTCGACCGCTTGGCGGTCTTCTTGGTGGTGCGACGAACGGTCTTCTTCTTGGTGACTTTCTTCTTGGCCATTTGAAACACTCCTTGTTTGAGGGGCTCGGTCGAACGACCGGTGC
>JAJDDL010000360.1 GCA_029260335.1 Phycisphaerales bacterium
GGCAAAGTCCGATTGCCAGGACGAGGGGTCGACCGAGTATTCGAACTCGGTGTCGGCGATGACGATCGCTGCGGATTCGACCCGCTGTGCCGTGCCCTCGACAATGATCAGATCGCGCGTGCGCGACAAGGTCGGCGCGTAAGAACTCTGGCGCCAGGATTCGAGTTTCAGGCGCAGATCATCCAGCGTTGGCGGTGGCTCGAGATCTCGGAGCAACACAAGCGTGCCGTCGATGTAGGGTGTGAGATCGCGATCGTCGGCCAGGCCAAACTGGCGTTGGAGCAACGCGTCGCGGAAGTTCTCTGAGAGCGTCGGGAAGACAAGCGGGTAGATCTCTGGAGGAGCGTCGTCGATGCTGCCCGCGAAGTTGATCGCGGGCTTCTCATCGAGCAGATCGGCAAACTCCTCGCTCATCGCGGCCTTGATCAGATCGATATCCTCAACCGACGTGCGGATCTGGAACTGATCGGAGACCGTGCCGCCGGATTCGGGATCCAGCGGGATCACCTCGCTTGAACGCAAGCCGACAAGCACGTCGTCATTGGGATCGGTATTCGCAAGCGCGCGGGTGGGAATGCTCTCTTGCACCCGCGTGCGCATGTCCTCCAAGTCCAGCGTCATCGGATCGCCGTTGTCATCGACCTTGAAGGTCAGAGTGATCTTGCTGCCACCGGTGAACTCGGTGTCGAGCATCTTCGAGCCCTGACTGAAGATCATGATAAGGCCAAGCCCGACGTAGCCCGAAGAGATCAGGATGAAGATCCATCGGAGGCTCAGCCAGTTGACGCGTGGCTCGAGGGCTCTTTCCAGGGCCGGGATCGCCGTAGGCAGCATTCTGATCTTGCGCCAGTTGCCGTACTGGACAAGCCACGCAAACAGCAGGCGAGCGATGACCAGAGCGCTGAACATGGTCGCGACAACACCGATACCGAGCGTGATCGCAAAGCCCTTGACCTCTTGCGTGCTCACGCCCGGCAGGGCGAGCACGATACACACGATCAGGTTGGTGACGTTGCCGTCGACGATCGAGCTCGTGGCTTTCTTGAAGCCCTGTCGGACAGCCGCCTTGGCATCGGCACCCGCGCGGAGCTCTTCTCGGATACGTTCATAGATGAGGACGTTGGCGTCCACCGCCATACCAAACGTGAGCACGATGCCCGCGATGCCCGGCAGGGTCAGCGCGGCGCTGTTGAGACTCAATGCGCCGAGGATGATCACCGCGTTGCAAGCCAGCGCGACCACCGCGATCATGCCGCACCGGAAGTAGTAGAAGACCATGAAGATGCTGACGGCGATGAGGGCGTAGATGCCAGCCCACAGGCCGCTGATGAGATTGTCCGCACCAAGCTCCGGACCAATTGTGTTCTCGCTGATCGGGCCAGTGAGCTTGCCCTGGAGGCTGCCAGCGCTCATCACCTTGATGACGTAATCAATCTCTTCGGGGCTGAACTCGCCCATGATCTGCCCGCTGCGACTGATCCGGCTATTGAGATTCGGTGCCGTGTAGATCTCATCGTCGAGCAACACCGCCATGTTGTCGCTCACATGGTCGCCCGTGAGGCGTCCGAGCAGGGCGGCCCCGGGGGTGTCCATCATGAACGAGATCGCCGGGCGGCCGATGTCATCGACACTCTGGAAAGAGCTCGCAACGCCCCAATCGCCCGCGTCCTGGCCCTGCACGAGCCTGGAGCCGGGGCTATCCCAGCAGAGCATCCAGAACTCGCCCTCGAACTCCTCGACGACGTATCCGCCGCCTCGCTCCTGAAAGAAGAAGGCCGGGTTCGCGTACAGGTTCCGCTCTTCATCGAGCGTGTTGAACCAGTTTTCGATCTTGTTGAGCTTGAACCATCTGGCGTCGGCGGCGCGAGCCCGAATCGGGCCCTCTTCCTGCAATCGCCGACGGAGTTCATTGATCTCGGCAAGCGGCTTGGCCGCCCGCGAACCGGCAACGGCGTCGACGGTAATCCGGAAGCTCAACTCGCCCGAGTCGGCGAGCAGCCTCTTGAGATCAGACGGATCATCGAGCGTCGTGCGCTTCTTCAGATACGCATCGTGCTTGGCAACGATGCTCTCGATCTCAGTGGCAACCTCGGCATATCGCTCTTTCAGACCGCCTATCGCGCGATCACGCGGGCTCGGTGCATTTTCACGCTTGCCGGTTGTGGAATCGTACAAGAGCCGGGACGTGTTGGGCTTCTCCAGTGCGACACGAATCTCGTTCGCGTCCGGCGAGGCGTTGAGCACTGCACCGATCGCCAGCATCCACTCTCGACGCTTGTTCGTCTCTTCTAAATACACATCCAAGACGTCTTGGTGATCGTCCCCCAGCTCCTGGCTCAGCCTCTCGGCTTCTGCGCGAAGGGCCTTGAACTCATCGTGCACGGCCGCGGCGGCTTGCAGCAGTTCAAGACGTCGTGCGTTGTCGCCATCCAACTCTTCGAGGCGAGCGTCTCGGCTTGCGCCCTCCATCTCACAAGCGTCCTGGACGACCGAACGCGTCAGACTGATACTCGCGAACTGGTCCAGCTCATCGGTAAAGGACTTCTTCAACGCCTCCATCTCGTCGCTTGGCAGCGGCATCGTGATCTCAAGCCGGTCCCGGCCTTGGGGCACGATCGTGATGTCGTACAGACCATTCGGATCGATGCGCTCCTTGAGCACCTCGATCGTGTTGGTGACGACGCTGCTCGCGTCCTCGCCTGGCTCGATCTCGAGCTGATAAATCAGCGTCGTGCCGCCCCGCAAGTCCTTGCCTAGCCGGATCTTGTCCAGCGGGATGATCGAGAAGGCAAAGACCGCCAGGAGGATGGCGACGAAGAACGATTTTCTACCGATTTGCTGCATCAAGCTTCCCGGATAACTCAGGTCGTGGCGGCAACTCCGCCCGGCTCCTGCGAAAGACCCCAAGGATAGCGCCGCAAGGGCGTGATATCAGGCAGTGTGCCTAGCGTCTACGGCTATCTCCACCGGCGGCTTCTCAACACCGCCCTCAGCCGTCGATCGCAAAACGTGAGCCACGGCACTGCGGGAGAACCTGATCCGGGTGTTGGACTGCTCATCCACCTTCAACACCATCTCCCGATCCTTGAGCTCGACGATGGTGCCGATGACCCCGCCCGTGGTCTGGATCTTGTCGTTCTTGCCCAATGCCGAGAGCATCGTGGCCCGCTGCTTGCGCTGCTTGCGGCCGCCCCGGGCCATAAACAGGAACATGATGATCATCGCCCCGAAGAGCATAAAGGGGAAGGCCATGGACCCCCCGACGCTGGGTGACGGGCTGTTTCCTGAGGCCCCAACAGGGTCCCCAGAGCTCCCAGGAGTCGCTTGAGAGCCATCGCCGGCAGCATTGAGCTGGGCGGGCATCCCTACAAAGTCCAACCAAGTGTTCATCCGATTTCCTTGCTCTTCATCGCACCCACGCCTGAGGACGGATGCTGGATTGACATTGTTGGTCGCCAATCAGGGTTTGTCGTCCTGAAGGCCACGAAGCAGTTCTGGCAGCAGGCCCTCGCGGGCGACCGGCCACCGATTGGCGAAGCCGCCCCAGTCCCCATTGACGATTGTTGTCCGCAGATCGGACATCAGCCTCTGGAAATGGCGGAGGTTGTGGAGGCTCACGAGGATCGGGCCGAGCATTTCTTCGGTCGAAAAAAGATGCCGGAGGTAGGCTCGGGAGATGGGAAGGCCGTCGGGAGTTGCCCAGGCGTTTGCCGAGGGTTGGCAGGCAAGGCAATCGCAGCCCGCCTCGATGGGGGCGGGGTCTTCGCGATACTGGGCGTTTCGTATGCGGATCTGGCCCTGGCTCGTGAAGGCATTGGCGTTTCGCCCGTTGCGCGTGGGCAGCACGCAATCGAACATGTCGCACCCGGCAAGCACCGCCGCGACCAGGTCTCGCTCATACCCCACGCCCATGAGATAACGAGGCTTGGCCTCGGGCAGTTGAGGAGCGGCGTGGGCGACGACGCGCACGATATCGTCATGGGCCTCTCCGACCGCTACGCCGCCGATCGCGTAGCCCGGCAGATCGACTTGACAAACCTGCTCGATTGATCGCGAGCGGCGGTCGAGATCGGTCCCGCCTTGGGCGATCCCGAAGAGTGCCTGGTCGGATCGCTTGTGGGCGTTTGCGCAGCGCTCAAGCCATCGCGCAGTGCGATCGAGCGCTAGGTCGAGCCGAGCGTCGTGGTCGTAGGAACCGCGTTTGGTATCACGAGCCGCGGCGTGTCGAAGCCGGGCCTGATTGGTCGTCGTCGAGCCGGGGTCCGCCGAGGGCGGACAGTCATCGAACGCCATGATGATGTCGGCGCCGAGTTGGTTCTGGATCTCGATCGCGCGTTCGGGGGTGAGCCGGATCTTGGAGCCATCGATGATGGACCGGAACGAGACGCCGTCGTCGTCAATAGCGTTGATGTCGGCCATGGAGTACGCCTGATACCCGCCCGAATCGGTGAGGATCGGCGCATCCCAGCCCATGAATCGATGGACACCGCCCAGGCTCTGCACGAGTTCTGCGCCGGGGCGGAGCATGAGGTGATAGGTGTTGTTGAGCAGAATCTGTGCGCCGGTTTGGGCGACCTGCGTTGGGAGGATGCCCTTGACCGTGCCGCGGGTTCCAACGGGCATGAACGCCGGGGTATCGAAGCTGCCGTGGGGCGTGGTGACCAAACCGACCCGAGCTTGCGAACGTGCGCAGCGATGGTGGATCGCGAACTCAAGACTCACCGGCGATCTCGGCGTTGCTGGGTCTCATCGCGGAGCACCCGTTTCTCTTTGTCGCTCAAGCTCTGCAGGCCTTCTTTGTTGACCTTGTCCAGGATGCGATCGATGCCGTCGCGTTTGGGATTTCTTCTTTGCTTGGGAGGTCCCTTGCCCGGCGGGCGTTGATCGGGACCCAGGACATTGAAGAAGTCGCGCAGCAAATGCGAGTTGCGTATGAAGTACGCGCCGGCAATGGCCCCGCCAATATGCGCTGCATCGCCGCCCGCATTGCCCCCCCCAACCAGCAGGTTGAAGAGCGCAAAGGCAACATACCCGTAGGCGAATACCTTGAGTGGCAACGGAATCGGCGGGAACAAGAGCATGATCCGAGCCTGCGGCGCGATGTGAGCACAGGCGAGGATGACACCGAAGACCCCGGCAGAAGCACCGACCAGAGGCGTCCTCGGATCGTTCGAGAGCACGCCCGGCAGGCGCAGGCCGGCCAGGCCGAGGCCGTTGAGGATGAGGTACATGAGCCCGCCGCAGATCCCGCAGATGATGTAGAACGCGAGGTATCGCTTGCGTCCGAGGTATTGCTCGACCATGCCGCCGAAGACGTAGAGCCCGAACATGTTGAGTGCGACGTGCCAGATGGAAACCTGAGAATGGAGGAACTGGAAGGTGAGCAGTCGCCAGACCTCAAGATTGAGGTAGGTCGTTCCGCCCGACTTGTAGAAGAACGCCTCGGCGCTGGAGAAGTGCCCATAGACAGTCAGGGCATCGGTCGGCACGCCAAAGGTCTCGAGCACCTGCTGGCCGCCCAGCAGTGGAACCAACCGAAACTGCTGCACGAGAAAGACCGCGATATTGATCACGATGAGCCAGGTGTTGACGCTCCAGCCACCCATCGGCGGGCGCACGCGTCCGCCGGGCCCCCTGGGCCTGCGAGAATCATCCCTGTAGTAATGGCGGTCTTCGAGTCCCATGGTTCAATTATGCTCGGTCCAGCTATGTCGGCCGAAGCTCTGGCAGGTCTTGAGACTCAACGCTCGCCCCCCCGTTTGCGTTCGGTCTCTTGCTGGAGAAGTTTCTTCTCGGCCCTGGAGAGGCTGTCCATGCCCTGCTTGGCAATCTTCTCCAAGACCCGGTCGATCTCTTCTTGGTGTTTCTGCTCGCGTTCTTGCTGCTTGAGTTCCCGCTTGCTCGGACCGGCCTCGGCTAGCTCTCGCTCGGGATGCTCAAACGCCGCCGAGAGATCGATCGAGGGTCCACCCAGTTCATCTGGAGCGGTGAGCCTGCGATGCTCGATCCAGCAGACGATCCCGCCGAAGATGCCGATGCCCATGAGCAAGGGCCTGCCGAGCATGCCGATGACGACCAGCACGATGGCAAACACTATGCCGACCTTCAGGCTGATCCGCATCGATCGGCTGTGCCCGATCCGGGCCCAGAGGATCGCTTGGAAGATCCGCCCGCCATCCATTGGGAACATCGGCACGAGCACGTTGAACGCGAGCAGGATCCAGTTGACAAAGTAGAGCGACCAGAGCGTGAACATGCCCCAGTACGCCGCCCCGCTGGTCGCCGACAGGCTCGCGATGGCAAAGGTGGTATTAAAAGGGTTGAAAAAGACCGAGTCCCAGCTGCCGGTGAGCAGGAGCAACGGCACCCCAAGCACCGGCACCAGGATCACATTGACCAGCGGCCCGCCCACGACCGTGACAAGGTGTGCGCGCCAGGTATCAGGCGGCATGCACGACGCGAGCCCGCCCAGAGGCCAGAGCATGATCTCATCCGCATCACCCCCGACCATTCGGCATGCGATGCAATGGCCATACTCGTGGAGCAGGACGATGCCAAAAAGACCGCCCATCGTGATGATCATGAATCTTGGACCGAATGCACCATCGGTAAAGAACGAGAACACGAGTTGGGCCAGCACGAAGATGATGAACAAGACGTGAATGCGGACCTGGATCCCCCACGCGCAATACATCGGCAACGACCACGTCAGCGGATTGTCACCAAAGGCCCGCCCCATCGCGTCGCCGAATCCGCCTGTGCCATCGCGCATGCTCAAGAGGGCGCTCCAAGCAACCCTCGGCTGTGGGCCGTCAGTATTGCCAAGGCCGATTTGGCGTCCTCGATCCGGCTCTGCGTTGCCAGTTGCAACGCGTACTGCAAGGGGACCTTGCGCACGATCAGGTCTTCATCGTCTTCTAGCGCCTGGCCAACGTGCTCCAGATCGCGCGCGATGAACACATGCATGCGCTCGTCGGTCAATCCCGGCGTCGTGTAGAACTCACAGAGCGGCTCGATCCGCCCGGCCTTGTACCCGGTCTCTTCAATAAGTTCGCGTCCGCCTGCCTCGGCCGGATCCTCGCCCTGCTCGAGCTTGCCCGCGGGGAGCTCCAGCAATCGGCCATCGACCGCAGAGCGGTAGTTCTCGACGAAGAGAATGAACGGCTCGTCAGCGGTCGAATCCAAGACCGGCAGGATGGTGACAGCGCCCGGGTGCCGCACGATCTGGTTCGTGTGGCTTCCGCCCTTGCGTGAGGTGACCTCGAGTTCCATGAACGCAAAATGACGGCCTTCGGCGAGCAATCGCTCGCTCAGAATCTCCGGCTTCCCTGCCTGTTCCTGGCCGTCCTCCATGCGTTCATCCTACCGCCGGAGAGTCGGCGCGATGCGAATCGTCGCTCACGAGAGGTTCCAGGTCGATGCCCCGTACTCGCCGGCGTCGCCCAGTTCCTCGGCGATCCGCAGGAGTTGGTTGTACTTGGCGTTCCGATCGCTCCGGCAAGGAGCTCCGGTCTTGATCTGGCCACAGTTGGTCGCGACCGCCAGATCGGCGATCGTCGCGTCCTCGGTCTCGCCCGAGCGATGGCTCATGACGCACGAGTACCGGTTTCGCATCGCATAGCCGACAGTCTCGAAGGTCTCGCTCAATGTCCCGATCTGATTCACCTTGACCAGGACCGAGTTGGCACAACCCTCGGCGACCCCTCGCTCGACAAACCTGCGATTGGTCACAAACAGATCATCACCCACAAGTTGGACCTTGTCGCCCAGCCGCTTGGTGAGCTTCCCCCAGCCTTCCCAGTCATTCTCGGCCAGCCCATCCTCGATAGAGCGAATCGGGTATCGCTCGCACCAGCCGGCCCACAGATCGATGAGATCGTCCGAGGACATGACTTCCTGCGAGCTGGAGAAGAACTTGTAGCCCTGCTTGCCGTCGGCCTCAGCTTCGTTCCAGAGTTCGCTCGTTGCCGGATCCAACGCAACGAAGATCTGCTCGCCCCAGCTATACCCCGCCTTGTCCACGGCTTCCTCGATGACCTTCAGAGCATCCTCGTTGTCCTTGAGATCCGGTGCAAAGCCGCCCTCGTCGCCCACGGCGGTGCTCATCCCGCGTTGGCTCAACACTTTCTTGAGCGTGTGGTAGATCTCGACCCCGGCACGCAGGCCCTCACCAAAGTCATCGAAGCCCCAGGGCTGGATCATGAACTCCTGGAAGTCAACGGTGTTGTCGGCGTGCTTGCCGCCATTGAGGATATTGAGCATGGGCACGGGCAGAGTCTTAGCCGCCGACCCACCCAGATAGCGATAGAGAGGCAATCCTGAAGCCTCCGCTGCGGCCTTGGCGGAGGCCATCGAGACGCCGAGCATCGCGTTGGCGCCCAGATCGGCTTTGTTGGCGGTGTCGTCGAGTTCGACCATCGTCTGGTCCACCAGTTCCTGGTCGCGAGCGTCCATGCCCTCGATCGCCGGGGCGATGCGTTCATTTACATTGGCTACCGCCTGGAGCACGCCCTTGCCCAGATACGCGCCCGCGTCGCCATCGCGAAGCTCCACGGCTTCGTTCTCCCCAGTGCTTGCTCCACTGGGGACCGCGGCCCGGCCGATCACGCCGCCCTCAAGCCCAACCTCGGCCTCCAACGTCGGATTGCCCCTGGAGTCGAGAATCTGACGGGCTTGGATGAACTCGATCTGGTGCATGGGAGGCCTCCTGTTCGTCCGTAGAGAGATGCTTGGAATCGGTCAACCCTAGCTACGACGGTGAGCCCGGTCTTGGTCGGGCGACACGATCGGCAACCCACTCCCCACCATTCACGGCCTACGCTCGATCTTGAAGTTCCTGTCCGCATCGGACCGAGGGAATCTCGCGTGCCAGAGACATTCCAAGCCGAGTTGGATCGCCTCCGAGAGGAGATCCTGTCCCAAGGCGAGCGCGTGCAGCGACTGGTGACGTTGTCATTCGATGTCGCCTTCGCCGACGACCATGCCTCTTCGAAGGAAATCCTGGATCTCGAAACAGAAATCGACCGGATCGATGTCGAGATTGAGCAGCACGCCGTGAACGCGTTGATCGAGGCGACCAAGGTGGGCACGGAGCTCGATGAACGCCAGGCTCGCACGCTCTTTGTCATCATCAAGATCAACAACGAGCTGGAGCGGATCGCGGATCTCGGCGTCGACATCGTCGAGCGAGGTGCGACTGTCGGCGATCGCCTGGCGATGCCCCTCACGCTCCGGGTCATGACCAACAGCACAATCGGCATCGTGCGCGACACCAACCGAGCAGCTGCCAAGAGTGATCCGCAGCTGGCCAACATCGTGCTCAAGTGCGAGGACGCGATGGAGGGCTTCCGCGTCGAGGTCATGAAGGCCGCCGAGCGTGATGTGAAGGCGGGCACGCTCGGCGTGGAACTCGCCCAGTTCATGCAATCGCTCGCGGCTCGATGTGTCTCGATCGCCGACCATTGTTCGAATGTTGCCGAGCAAGTCATTTATGCCCAGACGGGCAAGATCGTACGGCACACCGACGAAGGCTGGGTCGACGTGACCCAGAGCGATTAGCCCATCGCATGGCCCGCCGGGTAGCGATCCTGTTCAACGAGCGCGCCGGCAGAGGGAAGGCCAAGCGTCTGGAGAGCGAGCTCCGCCCCGCGCTGGAACGGATGGGCCTCCAAGTCGACTCGATTTCCGTGGGCAAGGGCAAAGCCCAGGCGGGCACCGATCTGCTCGTCGTCCTTGGCGGTGACGGCACGCTTCACTACACGTTGCCCACTGCAATCTCGCTCGATGCCGCGGTCTACCACGCGCCGTTTGGTACCGAGAACCTGATCCCGCGCGAGTTTGGGTATCGGTCGGATCCCGAGTCGATCGTCCGGGCGATCGAGGCCTGGGACGTGCGTGAGGTCGATGTGGGGATGTGCTCGAATACGCCCTTCGCGATCATGGCGAGCGTTGGATTCGACGCCAACGTCATCCATCGCGTGCACGCCGAGCGCTCGGCGAAGATTCGGCGGACCACCTACCTTATGCCCGTCTTGCGCGAGCTCGTGCACGGCGACTCGCCCAAACTCTCGATCGTGGCCGATGGCAAGCAAATGGTCGATCAATCCCCAGGCGTTGCCATCATCGCGAACTCCCATCAGTACGGCTTTCACTTCAACCCCGCGCCGAACGCCTCGATGACCGACGGGCTGCTGGACCTCATATTCATGCCGGCTCGCAACGCCGCACAACTCGTAGCCTGGGCGCTGCGCGCACGCCTGGGGCGACACCTCAAGCACCCCTCACTCGTCCAGGTCCGCGCAAAGCACCTTGTAGTCAGCGCAGACCGAGATCAGCTCGCGTATCAGATGGACGGCGAGGCGTACAACTCGAACGAGGAATCTCGCGACCAGAGCACTGTCGCCTTTGCCTCGCTGGAGCTCTCGGTCCGACCTCGCGCCCTCAAGCTCCTAATGCCCGCACCGTAAAAGACCCGTCCACCGTCTTCTCTTCCCTCATTCGCTCTTGCCTACGGACACCCGAGCACAAACAAATCGAGATACGCGAAGAAATCCCCGGCGTCGACCCGCTCATTCCCATCGATATCCGCGCCGGTGTCATCCGCCGAGAAGAGATCCAGAAAGTAGAAGAAATCATCGGCGTCGATGACGAAGTTCGGCACGCCGTACTCGCTCGAGTTGGGATTCGTCGATCCGGTCAGGTCGCCCGGGCAGGTCACCATCAGGCGAACGCGCGTGTCGTCGTAGATCACGCGCATCACGCGATTGAATCCAAGATCCGGCACAGCCTCGGCGTCGAACCGGCCCGCAACCTCCGCCCCTCCAACCACCGTGAATACGTCACCCACCTCGGGCACAAACCCCTCGATGAGCGACACATCGAGCAACCCTCCAAGCGCAAGCGACCCCGAGCCGGTCAGCGCA
>JAJDDL010000037.1 GCA_029260335.1 Phycisphaerales bacterium
CCGCGTCGGGGTGTGCATGCGCGGCCCGCACGAGGTATGCTCGCTCGATCCTGCCGTCGTCCAGATCGAACGACGGCGGAAGGCCCAGGATGGAAAATGGGTCCGGCACGATTGGATCATTGCACTCCCGGGCCCCTGCCATCATTATGAATTGCCACTTCGCCCCGCCCGGGCTTCTAAGCCAATGATGTCAGCGAGGAAGTGCGCATGGGTTTGACTCGCCATATTGGGATCGTCGGCGTCAGCCCCGAGGGCGCAGCGCTCTTCCTGCAGCGACTCTCCCGCCTGGCAGCGAAGAACGGCGGGGTGCACCCGCGGGTCAGCCTCCACAATGAGCCCCTCTCGCACTACCTGGAGGCCATCCACGCCGACGATTGGCACCGGGTCGCCGACCTACTCAGGCGATCTGCCTCCATGCTTGCCGCCTGTGGCGCTGAGGTCTGCCTGACACCCGACAACGCTGTCCAGCATGCGATCCAGCTCGCCGAGCACGAATCGGAGATCCCCTGGCTGTCGATTCCCGAGCTCGTCGCCGACGCACTGGCCAAAGACAATAGGACCAAGGTCGGCCTGCTTGGCACCCGCTGGGTCACCCAAGGTGCGGCATTCCAGACGATGCTCGGCATGCGCGGGATCCAGGTGCTCTCGCCGGAGGAGGAGGACGCCGAGCGACTCGACGAGATCATCCTTGGCGAACTCATATACGGCAAAATACTCCACTCCTCGAATACCGAGGTCGTCTCCATTGCCTCCCGGCTCCAAGAACGCGGCTGTGAGAGCCTGATAGTGGGGAGTTCTGAGGTGCCCTTGATGCTCAACAGCGCGAACTCGCCCCTGCCCTTGTTCGATTCGGCGGAGATCCTCGCATTGCGAGCGATCGAGCTGGACCCTATCGGCCCGTGAACCTGGGGTATCTACGGGCGTGTCGTGCCCGGTAGGTCAACATCCACTTGTCAGATATGAAAAAAGTGGGCTCTGGAGCCCCGTAGTTGGCCCCGAATGGGGCCTGACGACGTATATTGCATCGTCGCGGGTTGTTCCGTGTTTGGGTTTTCAGGGTGAAGCGACTCTGGACGCCTGCTCGGGTGATCCGCTAGACTAGGTCTCAGGCACCGGCCTGGGGCGCGCAATGCAAAGCCCGGCGCCGCCAGGCGCTTGCCAGGGCTAGGGAAGAGGACCCCTTCTAGGGTCACCACACGTATTCGAAAACCCTCGAGGATCGGGGGTGTGTGTGGCGGCTTTGAAGGCGGCAGGGACGGACGAGGATTACGACCAGGAGCCTGCGATGAGCGGAAACTCGAAGCGTTCGTTGTTTACGATCGTTACCCCTCGGCGGCGGAGCCGCGTGAGCGAGGAAAACCTAGATGTATCGCTTGCTGCCGGCAAAGCCGAGCGACGTGATGGCCAGACGTTTGAAACGCTCGAGCCGCGCGTGCTGCTCTCAGGCGACCATCCCTCTCTGGTTGATTTCCCCACCGCGAGTGAGATCACCCTGGATGTAGACACTGGCCGGGGCACCATCGCTGGTGAACTGGAAGTTGTCAACGACGACGATCTCTTCAAGTTCACAGCCCCCGCGACTGACTTTGTCACGATCCAGGCCGACGGGTCCAACCCCGCCCGGCGAGCCGCCGATGGCACGCCCCTGGATACCCAGATCAAGATCTTCGACTCCACCGGTGCCCTGATTGCCCAGAGTTCTGGCGACGGCGAGGTGACCGCTGGTATTCCCACCGACGCGTGGTTCGGCTTCGTCGCCACAGCGGGCGAGGAGTACTTCGTCAACGTCTTGAGCGATTCGGATCAGACCGATGACGGCACGGGCGAGTACATCCTCCGTGTCGACGGCACGAGCATGGCCCTGGCAACCGACGTCTTTACGGGCGAAGCCAACTTCCAGGATGTGATCGACGCCACTGACCCACCGGCCATCCTGCCGCTCGTCACGGGCGCACTGGGATTGGATGACATCCACACCATAACTCCCGACGACGAGTTCAGTGGCGACGACGTGGTCTATTCACTTTCCTCGCTCTCTGGCTCGTTCTACGACAGCATTGCCTCCGCCTCGGTCTTCGCCGACGTGAACGACCTGGACACGCGTCTGGAGATCTTCGATTCCAACGGCGAGCTGGTGACCGACAACAGCCAGGCCGCCTTCCTGAACGACCCCTTCGTGACCTTCCGCTCCTCGCCCGACACGTCCTACTTCGTGCGCATCCGAAGTGACGAGTTCGAGGACCCTGCGGTCGTGAACTCCGCGGGCGAGTTTGGCTTGAAGATCGATCTGGCGGCAGAAGAGATCGTGCTCGATCCGATCAGCCGGCGCGGCATGACCGCCCAGCCCGTCCGCAATCAGCCTCCGGGCTTGTTGCCTTTGGACAATCCGGTCCTCTTGACCCCAAGTGACTTCGGCATCTTCCGATTCCAGTCGAAGGGATTTGGCCAGGCGTTTGTCACGGGCATCCCTGTCGGCCCGCCTCAGGACCTGCAGCTCACGATCATTGACTTCGAGGGTAATCAGATCGCCTTCGTCGACGATCTCATCGGCACAACGCCCGAGTTGCGCCTTGAGCTGGATGGTGGACAAGAGTACTTCATCGTTGTCGGCGGGTTCGACGACACCGCCGGCGGCGAGTTCCAGCTGTTCGCCGAGGCTCACCACAACGTGAATGTCAGCGACGACTTCACGACCGACGACCACCCCAACTCCCACGACCTGCCCACCGGGCTCACAACCGAAGAACGCCAGCGGCTCTTTGAGAACGCGACGGCAGTGAACTTTGGTGCGCCGTTTGCAACCATCGGCCCCGACGGCAACCCACTCCGAGACCGCGGATACCGCCAGTCGGCGTTTATCCAAGGACGAATCTGGGATGCGGATCCCGCTGATTCAAACGCAGGCGACAACAAGGACGGGATCGAAGAAGATACCGATCTGTTCAGCTTTGTCCCGCCCATCGACATGCTCGGTGAGTTTGCGGGCAACAACGACGACGTAGGCACAGCCCTGTTCGTGGGCGGCGAGTTCAGCGGCGCAGAGCAACTGACCCAGCCGGTCCCCGCCGACTCGCCCGGCCTGGCAATCTTCGATGCCTTCGACTGGTGGGCCGCAGGCCATCGCCCGACGTTGCAAGACCCAACCGGCATCCGAGACAATGGCGCAACCCCCGAGAGCGACGGCCCGGTGGTTTACGCATTGCAAGAAGTGAACATTGGCGGGGCACCCGCGCTCGTCGTTGGCGGCGACTTCACGGTCGTGGCACCGAACACCAACCCCGCGCTTCCGCCGATCACCGTGACGAACTTGGCGGTCTGGTCATTCCACGGAGCGCTGAATCGCTACGCATGGAATGGTGATCTCGGGTCGGCTGACGGCATCGTGCGGGCCGTCGCCGATTACACCCCCGCAGAAGAGGTCGACTCGACCGGAGACGGCACCGCCGATGTCTTCCCAAATCCTGGCCAGTATCTCGTCATCGGTGGCGAGTTCTCGCAAGTAAACGGGGCCCCCACCGGCGGCCTTGCACAGCTCAACCTCACCCTTCTTCCCGCCATCATCTGGGAAGGCCTGGACGGAATCGATGGTCCTGTCTACGCCCTTGAGGTCTACGACCCACCAAACCCCGGCGCCGGCCGTGCGCCACCGACCAACGCAGCGACCCTGGATGTCGTCGTCATCAACCGCGACACACCCGTAAACAGCATCGCCGCGCTCCAGAACGAGGACGGCTCCGGCGTCACCCTGGGAGATCCCCAGCCCTTCGGCACAGGTCTGGTCGTTCCCAACACGATCATCTCGGCAGACTTCCTGGGTGCACCCGGCGGCGGCGGACCCGACGAAGCGATCGATATCGCCGTGTTGGATCCGGTCCTTCGCGAAGTCACGGTCTTTGAGAATAACGCAGATGGCACCCTACCCCCAGCCCAGGGTGTCGCCATAGACCTCGGTCTTTCCAGCAATCAGGTTCCCCAGGATATGTTCGCGGCTGATCTGATTGGTGACGACGGACTCATCGACATCGCGGTCGTCAGTTCCAGCTCCAACAGCGACACCGGCCGCCTCGTCATCCTGCAGAATGAGGGCGATGGCGTCTTCACCACCCACGCCCCAATCACCATCAACACGCTCGAGGACAGCGAACTCAGCATTGATGGCGGCGACCTGCTCGACGACGACGGCGACATCGATCTCGCGATCGGCGATTCCGAGCGGGACCTGGTCTATGTCGCGCAGAACTTCTCTTCGGGCGGCGGGCCGGTCTTCTCGTTCAGCGAAATCACGATCAACGCGTTCTCCTCGCCCGTGGATGTTGCGGTCGGGGACCTGAACGGAGACGACATCCTCGACATCGCCACCGCCAACGCGGGCAACGACACCGCCAAGGTCATCTTCAACAACGGCAACGGCACGTTCGACAACTCAACCAATCCGTTCACCTCAGGCGGCACCGAACCCAGCGGCATCCAGCTCGCGCCCATGCGAGCAGGCGACGACGCCAACGACATCATTCTCGTCAACGAGGGCAGCAGCTCGGTCACCATCCTGAATCACCAGGATGGCTTCCTCGCCGGCGCCTCGTTTGATACCAACCCCGATGCACTCGACGACGCCCCGGCAGACCTTGCCGTGGGCGACATGAACGGCGACGGCCGCCTCGACGTCGTCACCGTCAACACGCTGACCGATACCGTCAGCGTGCTGCTCGGCACGGGCAACCAGACGCTCACATTGCCCGCCCAACGCTTCGAGACAGGCGAGGAGAATGTCAACGACAGGCCAATCGGCCTGACGCTCGTCGATATCGATGTCGAGCTCGAGGGCGTGCTCCTGGAAGTCCCCAACCCGCCGGATCCGCCGAACTCACTGTTCATCGGTGGCTCGTTCACCGTGCCGGTGGAGACCTTCTACGGCGACACCGTTGTTGCGCGCAACATCGCGTCCTGGAATGGCGACTCATTCCGTCCTGCAAGCTTCGGCAGCAGCGAAGTCGACGGCGGCAATCCGGTGATCGCTCCGTCGGAGACCAATGGTCCGGTGTACGCGCTGGAAGTGCACAACCCGAGCATGCTCTCTCTGGAAGGCGAGCCGATACCGATCGGGCCAATGCTCTACATTGGCGGTGATTTCTCCGAAGCTGGCGACCTCACAGGCGCCAACAACGTGGTAAGAATGGGGCGTGTCGACGAAACCCAGGACCCAGAAGCCCCGGGCTACTCCCCGAACTTGCGATGGGAACGCCTGGGCAACGGAACCGATGGCCCTGTCTACGCACTGGCCAACTTCCTACCCCCGGAGATTGAGGGCCAGCAGTTTGACACCTACGCGGTGATCGCCATCGGTGGTGAGTTCACGATGGCCGATGGCCAAGAGGCCCACAACGTTGCGATGCAGGGTCTTGAAGCATTTGGTCCCATGGGCACGGGCCTTCAGTAAGTCACGATGCAGGAGCTCCTGGATGTTGTGGTTGGTAT
>JAJDDL010000361.1 GCA_029260335.1 Phycisphaerales bacterium
CGTACATCAGATTGTCACGGTTTTTGTCCAACATCCATTTGGCGAGGAGGCTCCCGCCGCGGCTGACGATGCCGATGAGCCGGTTCTTGACATACTTCAGATGCGCCCGACGCACACCGGCGTGGATCGTGAAGTAGTCGACGCCCTGGGCCGCCTGCAAGCGCAACGTGTCCATCACGATCTGCTCGTCCAAGTCCTCGAGCTTGCGCCCGATGATCATGGAGTAGATGGGGACCGTGCCGATGGGCGCGGTCGAGTTCTCACAGAACGCGGTTCGGCAGGCATCAAGATCGCCCCCCGTACTCAGGTCCATGATCGTGTCGGCACCCCAGCGCAAAGCCCAGTCCAGCTTCTCAAGCTCTTCGTCCATGCCCGAAGAAACCGGGCTCGCGCCCATGTTCGCGTTGATCTTGGTCTTGCTTGCACGCCCGATCGCCATCGGATCAAGCTTGTGCTTCAGGTGATTCCGATTGGCAGGGATCACCATGCGCCCCGCGCCAACCTCCTCGCGGACCTGCGCAGGCGTGAGATGCGGCTCGCGCTCGGCGACCCGATGCATCTCCGGCGTCGTGATGCCCAGACGGGCCGACTCAAGCTGCGTGATCGGCTCAAAGCCGCGCGGCAAGATCACGTGCCGCATATCGCCGTTGGCGTGGATGAACACCTTCTCTTCGAGATTCGGATCGAGCACCGTGCCGGGCGTCATCGCGGCCCCGATCCAGGTCGTCCAACCCTCGGGCAAGAAATCCCACGCCGTGTAGGGGCTGGGCGGGGGCATGCCGGGGGTGTCGGGGCTGGAATAGGCGAGCGGCCCACCGATGTCGGGGGCGTTGGCAAAGCTGCCCGGGGTCGTAGCGGGAGTGCCGCCGGGATTGTCGGCGCCGTTGGTGGGCAAGCCAAAGCGCTCGGTGGGGAGCGTTGCTTCTGGGTTTTGGGCGAGTTCGTAGACCTTGTATGACATCGCGTTCCCTCCGCCGGTGCAAGCCGGATCAGGTTCGACGGGTGCGTCTCAGCGGCGTACGTGCCGCGCCCCGAGCGAACGAGAGTCTACGCAGGCCAGGGCAGTTCGAGGGATTCGCCGACAGGGACGCTTGCCCAACGTATGAGGAGATCCTGGTAGCGAACGGCGATATCAGCGAGTTGCTCGCCCGTCACCGGCGACGGCGGCTCGCCCTTGTCTCGAAAGTACATCGCAACATGATCGTTGAGCTCATCCCGAGCGGTTCTCAACGACTCGATGCCATCGGTCGACGCTTTAAGATGCAACATGCCGACAAGCACCTCAGCGTGCCCCGCCTCGGCAGGCGGGTTCGTGCGAAGCTCGGACTTGGCGTCCTCCCACTCGTCGATGTCGGTGCCTTGGGCGAGCAGGCCCAGGAAGGCGTTGTCATAGCCGAGCGTCGACTCGACGGCGTAGTGCATGAGATCGTGGGTCGCGAAGAGGCCGTTGTCGCGGGCACGCGAACTCGAGCTCGTGCCATCATTGCGGTTGAATGTGATGATGGCGCCGTCCGGCTTCTTGGTCAATCGAAGCGGCATGGATCACCCGTCTGCCGTCATCGTCCATGTCATCACACTCACATCCGGCGGATTCTCAACCCCAAGCTGGCGAAGCATATTCAAACACTGCGCCCGATGATGCACGGCGTGCGTCGTGACATGCGTAAGAATCGCCCCGCGCGTGAACACAAACTTCCGCCCGCCGCGATCGCCATGAATGTCATCCTCAAGCGGCCCCGCACGCACCGCCGCCTCAAGCTCATCGGCGACCACCGGCAAGAGCGCCTTCAACTCCTCCACAGTCTTCTCACCCTCGGCTTCCAATCGCGGGCGAGGCTCCCTGCCAGGCCCCATGTCGCCATTGAGCATGTCGGTCCAGCCGCGCATGGCACCCAAGATGTGCACGATCGTTGCATGCAACGACCCGGACCCAATCGCAAACTCCTGATGAAACTGCTCGCGCGACAAACCGGCACACGCCTCAAGCAGCCCTTGCGTGCCCCACCGATCGTGAATGAGCAGGATGTCAACGGGATCCGAGGTTGCCATCATTCAACTCCTTGCATCTCTGAAACAAGTGTATGAGTGCATCACCCAAGCGTCTTCAACTCCCACACGCGATCCGTGATGAAGCGCCCGCCGCCTACAAAGAACTCGATCGAGTCATGCGTGCCCAGCGCGATCTGGTCCGAATCACGCGAACGGTCCGCGCCGTGCTCTGTTACAAGGGTGTCTAGAGGTTCTTTTCGCCGATTTGTTGCCAGCCGTGGCATCTTGGGCCATTGTCCATATGCACCCTGGGGGGCGTGGAAGGAGTATCCATGCGCCCGCTGCTCGCCCTTGTTCTCATCTGTGCCCCAGTCTCGGCCCAGGACCTCTTAGTCTCCTCGCGATTCAGCGACAACGTCCTCCGATACGACTCCGCCACCGGCGCGTTCCTCGGCGTGTTCGCCGAGGGCAACGGCATGGACAATCCCAACGGCATCGCGTACGGCTCCGATGGAAACCTGTACGTGGGCCTGGGCGACACCGGCCGCATCATGCGCATCGACGGCCAGAGCGGCGCGTATATCGATGACTTCATTCTGCCGGGCGCCGGAGGGCTTGCCGGCTCGCGAGCGATTTCCTTCGGGCCCGGTGGCGACCTCTACGTGGCCAGCGGGACGACCGATCAGATTCTCCAATACGACGGCACATCGGGCGACTTTGTCCAAGTCGCCGCGGAGGGCTTCGACGGACCGGTCGGACTCGCCTTCGGACCCAATGGACACATGTTCGTGGGCGCCGCGCTCACCAACCAGGTGCTTGAATACGACACGTCAGGGGCGCTAAGGCAAACGTACCAAGAGCCGGGTTTCGCCAACACCACGGGTGTGCTCGTCGGTGACGACGGCCTGCTCTACGCGGCGATGTCGGTCACCAACGCCGTGCTCCGATTCGACCAATCCACAGGCGACTTCCACGACGTCTTCGTCAAACCCGGCGGCGAGCTTTCCATTCCCATCGGCATGACGTTCTTGCCCGATGGCGACTTGCTCGTGGGGTCCTTTGGCGACGATGCCGTGATCCGCTATGACGGGACCACAGGCGAGGAACTCGGCTTCTTCATTGAGCCCGGCTCTGGCGGCCTCGACGGCACGCACAACTTCGCGTTCATGCCTGTGCCCGCACCCGCAACCGCCCTACCGCTCTTGCTCGGCTCGCTTGTTACGAGAAACAGAATGCGTTCAGCTTTCACGCGGGCGGGTTCGAACTCCTACTGATCGCCGCCGCGCACCCCAAGCCTGCTCTGCAGTTCCTGGATGATGTCGGCATCCTCCTTGAAGACCCGTCCATGCTGCTTGACGGTGCCGCTCGGCTCAATCAACTCCGAGCGGATCATCGCGTCCATGACGCGCGCGTC
Source organism: Phycisphaerales bacterium (assembly GCA_029260335.1). GTDB lineage: Bacteria > Planctomycetota > Phycisphaerae > Phycisphaerales > UBA1924 > S146-42. Next base: position 3,404 of record JAJDDL010000361.1, read on the forward strand.
CGAACCTCGCCGAGCGAAGAACGTCGTGCGGATGACGTAGTTGCCGTCCCTCGGGTGGCGGAACGAACGCGAGACCGGCGCGGTCGCCATGTACAGCGCCGAGGGGTCGAGCGTCTGAAACTCCGGATAGCGCTTGGTCACCGAGTGGACCATGACATTCCAGATGTCCTGCTCGGAGGTCGCCGGGTCGATGGGGATGCTGAGCCAGCGGTTGGTCGCCTCGCTCGTGGTCGTGCTCGTCCACGCGGGGTCTTCCTCAAGCATGATCCGGAGCACGCCGTCGCGGATCGCCGGGGCACTGCGGGTGATCTCGGTGCTGGCGTCGTGAAAGCCCGGCATCGAGGCGCGCACCTCGAAGACCTTCACGCGCTTGAAGTCGAACTCGTGGGTTCTGGGTGACGAGCCCAGATTCTCGCCGTTGACGCTCACGAACGCGCCCGATGGTTCGGTGGTGATCGTCGTGGCCTTCGGCGAGCCGCCGCAGCCGACGAGCGTGCACAAGCAAATGACGCCCAGAACGTCCAGATAACGCATGCGATGCCCCTTCCAAGACCCCGATCGAGAGGTTCCAACCAAGGGTATCGACCCATGGGGACGGGTGCATGACTAGTGACTGGCAGGCCAGCTCTCTCCGGCGAACCCAGTGAGGGCAAACCAGCCGCGGTACAAACACTCGGCCAGATTCTTTTTAGATCCCTGTCCGTACCTGGCTCTCGTTTGCGCCTTGTTTATGACGGTGGTCGATCCGCCGTGCAAGCCCTGAAAGGAGCCACCGCATGTGCCAGAGTTGTATATCCATCCAGCCGACCGACGCGTTTGCTGAGAAGGTCGTGGAATACGCGACCGGCGGCGCGATCGCCATGATGATCTCGATTGGGCATCGGACCGGATTGTTTGATGCGCTGAGTGAGTTGCCCTCGGCAACGAGCGAGGAGCTCGCCTTGGCCGCGGGCCTGAACGAGCGGTATGTCCGCGAGTGGCTCGGCGCCATGGTCACCGGCGGGATTGTGGACTACGACCCCGGGCTTGCCAAGTACGCCTTGCCCGAGGAACACGCCGGGGCGTTAACGCGAGCCGCGGCACCAAACAACATCGCTGTCATGACGCAGTTCATCAGCGTGCTCGGCTCGGTCGAGGATGACATCGTGGAGTGCTTTCACAACGGCGGCGGCGTGCCGTACGAGGGCTACAAGCGATTCCACCCGGTCATGGCCGACGAGAGCGAGCAAACTGTCGCGAGTGCGCTGGAAGAGTACATTCTGCCCCTTGCTCCCGGCCTCCGGGAGCGACTCGTGGAAGGTATCGACGTCATCGATTTTGGTTGCGGCAGCGGGCGCGCGATCATACACCTGGCCCGCTTGTTCCCCAAGAGCACGTTCCTCGGCATCGATCTTAGCGAAGACGCGATCAAAGCGGCGCGCGAGAGCGCCGTCGACATCCCCAATGTGCGCTTCGAGGTCCAAGACGCCGCGAGCTTTGATAGACCCGCGGCCTTCGATCTTGTCACGGCGTTCGACATCGTGCACGACCAGGCCCAGCCCGACGTTGTGCTCCGTCGGATGCGAGGGTGCCTCAAGCCTCACGGAGTGCTCCTGATGCAGGATATCAAGATGCGCACCCCGCTCGAGTTGAACCGCGACAACCCGCTTGCCCCGTTCATCTACACCATCTCGTGCATGCACTGCATGAGCGTGTCGCTCGCGCAGAACGGCTTGGGTCTCGGCGCAGCCTGGGGTCGCGAGCTCGCCGAGCAGATGCTCGGCGAGGCCGGCTTCGAGGAGGTCATCACCCATGAACTTGAGCACGACCCGATGAACTACTTCTTCGTTTCGCGCATCGCCGCGTAATACACAATCCCCCCTGGTTGTGCGAAATGATGACCGCCCCGGCAGAAGTAGTTGCCGGGGCGGTCCTTGGATGGGGGGCTTGAGAATGAGCTGTCAGATCAGCTCGTCATGCCGCCGTCGACCGCGAGCGACTGGCCGGTGACATAACTCGCGTCATCCGAGGCGAGGAAAACGACCGCCTTCGCCACCTCATCGGGCCTGCCAACACGCTTGGATGGGACCCACTCGGCGAACGCGCTGGTGTCGCCGCCGGTGGCGCGGTTGAGCATCGCCGTCTCGATCGGACCGGGCGCGACCGTGTTGATCCGGATTCCAAGCTCGGCGGTCTCCAACGCGGTCGAACGGCTCAGGCCCTCGACCGCGAACTTGCTCGCCGAGTACGTCGCGAAGTTGGCGATGCCTTTCAAACCCGCGACCGAAGTCGTGTTGATGATCGACCCTCCGCGGCTGCCGATGGCCCGGATCTCGGCGCGCATCGCATGCCACACGCCCTTGACGTTGGTATTGAGAATCGTGTCAAGGTTCTCCTCGGTGTCCTCGACCAGAGGCTGCAGACCGGTGCCCTCATACCCCGCGTTGTTGAACGCGATGTCGAGCTGGCCGAACTCCGCGATCGCCGCTTGCACCAACGCATCGACCTCAGCAGGCTTCGATACGTCGGTCTTCTTGAAGATCGCCTTCCCGCCGCTATCTCGGATCTGCTTCGCGACCGCTTCGCCTTCCTCGACCCGACGAGCGCCGAGCACGACCGAAGCGCCTGCCTCTGCGAGCGCGATCGCTGCCGCCTTGCCGATGCCAGAGGTTGCGCCGGTCACGAGTGCTACTTTTCCATCTAGTTGCTTGCTCATCATGAACTTCCTTCTGCTTGAAACTCTCGCCATTGGCCAGGGCTGTGGTGCCCGCTTGCCGGAACCGAACCCGTATTTCCAACCGATTGTTCCGAAACTGGACAAGAATTTCCAACCGATTGGTCAGAAATATTCAAATTCTCAGTTTTTGGAACCGCTAGCAGGCCAAATCAGGCCCGCAGGGCGTCCAGGGTCGTGCGGATCGACGCCCTCGCGGCCTTGGCCGGGGGCGGATCCATATCCATCGCAATCAACCCGCGCTGGAGCATGACAAGCGTCCACGCTGCATCAGGGATACGCACCTTGGAGGCCAGCTCGCCATTGACCCGCGCCCGACGCAGAGCCCCCGTGTAC
>JAJDDL010000362.1 GCA_029260335.1 Phycisphaerales bacterium
CGTGCACCGATCCAACGCGATCACGACCCGCATGTGCTCGTAGTCCTGCGCACGCAAAGACTCGATCAAACCCGCGATCACGTCCTCCTCATTGTGTGCCGGCACGATCACGCACACCCGCTCGCTCGGCGGATTGGCGTCGGCGATCGTGATCCCCTCACGGGCCTTGGGCAAGCCGCGCAACGTGGTCACAATGCGGACATCCCCGATGATCCAATAGACCATGAGCGCAACCGCTGTGATGACCGCGATGGAAAATATCACCCCCATGAGTGCTCCGAGGATAGGGCACTAGGAAGATACACTCACGCCATGCCCCCGATGATCTTCTCTCGCCATGCGATCCGCGAGCTCGACCGCCGGGCAATCGAGGAGTTCGCGATGCCGGGCGTCATGCTCATGGAAAACGCCGGACGGGGCGTCGCACGGGTTGCCCAGAAGATGGTCGTTGGCAGCTTGCCCATGGTGATTGTCTGCGGCACAGGAAATAACGGGGGCGATGGCTTCGTCGCTGCCCGACACCTTTCCAACGCCGGGATGGACCCACGAGTTCTCATTGCCGGCGATCCCGATCGAACGATCGGCGACGCGCGAACGAATCTGGAGATTGTTCGGAGAATGGGCCTGCCGATCGAGATCATCCAGGATTCGACCGAGCTCGACGCCCTCGGCGATCGACTCGAAACGAGCTTGATCATCGACGCGATTCTCGGGACAGGCCTCGACCGGCCGGTCCACGGATTCATGGCCGAGCTCATCGAGCGGTTGAACTCAAGCCAGGCGACCGGCACCCCAGTCCTGAGCGTCGACCTTCCCAGCGGGCTGGACGCAGATTTGGGCGAACCCCTGGGGGCCTGCATCCGGGCATCCGCTACCGCGACCTTCGTCGGCCACAAACGCGGATTCCAGAATCTTGAGTCCCGCGAGCATACTGGGCAGGTCGAGGTGGTAGATATTGGTGTGCCCGCGGCCCTGGCTCGCGAACTTGCCGATGGGCGCGGTTGACGCGGCTCGGTAAATGCGGGACGATGGTGTCTGGAGGTTCTCATGGCCGTTCGGATGGAGCTCTCTCGGATCCTGATAAGAGAGCTCAATGACTTTCAACTAATTGAGCTGCGCGAGGTCCTGGACGAGGGCGAGACCAACGGCAAGATCCGCGATGCCGATCCTGCTGAAGTCGAGAACCTGCTCGCTTCCGATGAGGCCCTGCTCGGCCGGAGCTTTCCCATCGTCATCGGCCTGCCCGAGGCCCAGGCGATCGAACGCCGGCTGAGCGGCATCGAGGTCAAGCGGCCGCAAACCCACGACCTGCTCGCCAGGACCATCGAGGAACTGGGGGGCGAGTTGGTTTCGGTGACGGTGACCAATCTTGACGAGGGCACCTTCTTCGCCACGCTCGATGTCCGCAATCACGAGCACGAGTTGCTTCACATCGACAGCCGGCCGAGCGACGCAATCGCGCTGGGCATTGCCAACAACGTGCCGGTCTACGTCGAGGAGCACGTGCTCGAGGCGGCCCTTGAAGATCAGGCCTGAGGGATCCGCCATCGACCAGCATCAGTCCCTCGACGATCCGCACGACCGCCCTCGTGTCCATCTGACATCTTCGATCGAGGGCGTCGGCGGGAGCATCAAATGTCGACCCGAGGATTTTCTCGTCGAAGAGATGCCCTTGATCACGCCCGCGGGCGAGGGTGAGCATGTCTGGATGTTCATTGAAAAGCGGCTGCTTTCGACACTCGACATGCTCGCCGTGCTCGCAAAGCACTTCCGGGTCGCCCGCCATAAGATCGGCTTCGCGGGGTTGAAAGACAAGCACGCGATCACACGCCAGGTCGTCTCGGTCCATGTGCCGGGCAGGCGGATCGAAGACATGCCCATGCTCGATCATCCGCGCCTCGGCGTGTTGTGGGTCGATCAGCACACCGACCGACTCCGCCGGGGCCAGCTCAAGGGCAACCGATTCTCTATCCGCATACGCGATGTCGAGATCTCGCGCGTTCGCGAAGCCAAACGCACGCTGGAGGAACTCGAGTCCCAAGGCGTTCCCAATAGAGTCGGGCCCCAGCGATTCGGATATCTGCGCACAAACCACCTTGTCGGGCGGGCGATGATCCTGGGCGATGCCCAAACAGCGGTCGACGTGCTATTGGGACCAAGTTCCGACGAGTCTCTCGCCGCGACCGACCAGCAACACGCCGCTCGCATGGCTTACGCCGAGGGCGATCTCACGCGAGCAAGGGACCTGCTCGGTCCCGCGATGAAAGGCGAGGCCAAGGTCCTGGAGGCCCTGGTTGAAGGTCGCCCGGCCCATCAGGCCCTTGGCAGATTGGACACGCGCGAGCGCAGCTACTTCATCTCGGCGTTCCAGTCCGCGGTCTTCAACCGCCTGCTCGATGATCGCCTCGCGACCGGCACGCTCCAGACGCTCCAGCCGGGCGACGTTGCGTTTGAACACCAGACCCGCGCGTGCGCAGTGATCGAGGGTGGTTCGGATTCCGACGCAGGCCGGTTGCACAACCTTGAGCTCAGCCCGTCCGGTCCGATGTGGGGCCC
>JAJDDL010000363.1 GCA_029260335.1 Phycisphaerales bacterium
GAGCTCCCAAACTCAACATCGCCAAACCCCTTCGAGTGATCCGCAAATACGGCGAAATGAATCATTTTGTCAGTCCAGATTACGCTGTATGGCCATGGCGCTCTAGTCGTAGAAAACCTCCAGGTAGACATCCAGTGCGCCTGCTCCAACCGCTCCTGAGATCCGATCGGAGTAGGAGCGCAGGAATGCGTTCTCATTGTCATTCTCGGCGTTGACGCGCCCCTCGGCATCGGGCTGGCCCGTTGCATCGTCCTCGTTCGCAAAGAGATTGTCCGCACGAACGCCGAGGCTCGAGAAGGTCAAGGGCAAATCCTCGGAGTCCGGTTGGGTTTCATAAACGACCCGATTGTCTTGGTAAGCGATGTAGCCCTCCCACTTCAGCCGGCTGCCGTGTATGAGCAGTGTGTTACTGTTTTCGCCCATCGGCGTGGAGTAGTCGACGGATTCCTCACGCGAATCGTCAAGCAAAGTCCATTCGTTCCCTTCGCGAGTCCAGCTTGCCCCGCGGTTGCCGAGGACCGCCTGATCCGCTCGGTACGTGTCCCGCCATGTCGACTCACGACGCCTGCCGAACGGCAGCGTGTGGGCGTAGGAGAATGAACCTTCGGTCACCGCCGACTGACCTCCCACCGCGCTGTCTCGCGGCGTCGCGCAGAACGCCGGATCCCAGAGCGCCAGTGATGGGTCCGCCGCCGCGGCGGGTTCAACAACCTGGTACTTCTCGTACTGGATGATCGGCCCTTGTTCCGCGGGGCTTATGTACATCTCCAACGGCACCGCGCCATTGAAGATCAACATCGAGAAAATGTTGCGTGTGCTATCGAGCTTGAAGGCCTGGGATGGATCATCGCGTTGGCCGACGTCAACAGTGTTGCCTTGGGGGTCCATGACGCTCGGCAACGGGAACCGTTCACTGTTCTGCAATGCCCATTGGACCATCGACTGGTGGATCCCCCGGACTTGGGAGGAGTCCTTGAGTTGCCGCGAACCACACCCGCTCCGAGACACCGCCGGAAGGAACATCGCGATGAGCAGCACCACGATGATCACGATAATGAACGCTTCAACAGCGGTGAACCCACGCCCTCGAAACCGACCCTGATTCGACATGACACTTCTCCCGGACATGAACAACCGCAATCGCGGCATGAACGGACGCCCCTACTCTGAGGCGAATGCAGACAATGGGCGTCGCTCGCGTTTGAAGCGAGCGCAACCCTGTTGTGCCCTAGTCCAGTCCGGAATGCCGACCACCCACGAGATGAACGAGTCTCAGAGAACCCAAGTTCGCTCAACGTCCGATTCGCACAAGCCCCCATCAACGGTTGCGGCTTTTCGGCCAAACAATCACGGACCGTCGTCAATTGCGACGATGCTCGACGCCTCACATGGATTCACACGCACCGATGAGCCCCGAACCAAGCATCCGACAACGTTGCGCCGTCGAGGATCGCAAATACCTGGATATCGCCGGCCGAATCGCCATGCGAGGCCAGGGCGATGTCGAGCCCAACCCTTGCGTCGGGTGCGTCATCGTCAAAGATGGCCAGATCCTGGGCATGGGCCATCATCGCAAGTTCGGCGGGCCCCACGCCGAGCGAGACGCCATCGCGTCATGCAAACGCCAAGGTCGAGACCCGCGCGGGGCGACCATCTATGTCACCCTTGAGCCCTGTGCCCACATCGGCAAGCAGCCGCCCTGCACCGAGGCGATCTTCAAGCACGGCATCTCCCGCGTGGTCTACGCCAGACCCGACCCCCATGGGCTCAGCGGCAACGGTGCCCAGATCCTCAACAACGCAAGCGTTCTGAGCGAGTGCTGCGATGCGAGCCCCATCGCCCGTCGAGCCTCCGACCCCTTCATCAAGCGGACCAAGACAGGCTTGCCTTGGGTCATCGCCAAATGGGCCCAAACGATCGATGGGCGGATCGCGACCCGCTCGGGCGAGAGCCAGTGGATCTCCAACGAGCTCTCGCGCAGCCGCGTCCATCGCCTCCGCTCGCGCGTGGATGTGATCCTCACAGGCCTCGGCACCGTGATCGCAGACGACCCCATGCTCAACGCACGAGGCGTCGAACGCGTGCGGCGCGTGGCCCGGCGAGTCATCGTGGATACCCACCTCGAGACCCCAGAAGACACACAACTCGTGCAAACCGCAAGCGAGATCCCAACCTCGATCGCCTGCGATAAGGACATGGCAGTCGCCCACGTCGTCACCGACCGGCGGACACGCTTCGAGGACAAGGGCGTCGAGATCATCGGCGTGCCCACGCCCCTCAACGGGCGCGTCGATCTCGAACTGCTGCTCCGCTCGCTCGTCGATCGCTACGACGCGACCAATGTGCTCGTCGAAGCCGGCCCGGGCCTGCTCGGCTCGATGTTTGCCCAGGATCTGGTGGATGAGGCGATCGTGTACGTCGCCCCACTCTTGCTGGGCGACGATGAGGCCCAGAGTGCCGCGATCGGCCGGGCAGTCGAATCGCTCCGCGATGGCAGACGGTTCCGGCTCGGGCGGACCAAACGTCTTGAGAGCGATATCGAGTTGACCTATTCCCGCGTGCGCGACGCCGAGATCTGATCACGCAAGTGTCGCACGATGGCCGACCGTGCGTCGTCCATCGACGGACATCGCTCGCCGAGCTCCCGCGCCATACTCGTCACCGCCCGCCCGCATAGCCCGCACGGCACAATCAGCTTGAAATGCTCCATGTTCGGACGCACGTTCAACGCGAGTCCATGGAGCGTGATCCAACGCCTGACCCGGATCCCGATCGCCGCGTTCTTGGCCTGCGGCGTCTGCGGCTCATCTAACGACCCCACCCAGACACCGGTTGCTTGGGGATCACAAACACCGCCGAGCCCGAACTCGCCCAGAGTGCCGATGATGGCCCGTTCTAAGAGCCGCAGGTAATCGTTGAGCCGGATGCCGAGGCGTTCGAGATCGAGGATGGGATAGCAGACGACTTGGCCCGGGCCGTGATAGGTAATGTCGCCGCCGCGATCGGTAGGCTCGAGCGCAACGCCCATGGCCTGCAGAGCCTCAACGCTCGCGAGTAGGTTCGCCCCTCGCTTGGCCTTGGCGCTCACTGTTATGACCGGATTGTGCTCGACCACCAGGATGACTCCCGGGCTCGAACCCGGCTCATCCCGCCCAGCGAGAATCTCGGCATGACTTTCCAACTGGATCTGGGACGCCTGCTGGTAATCCATCTGCCCAAGATCGACACTCGGTATCTCCACAGGCCGATGCTAGCTCCGCGGGCGATGCCGCTACGATCTGGCCTATGTCCAAGATCCATCCCACATCAATAGTCGATTCCCAGGCAGAGCTCGCAGATGACGTCGAGGTCGGCCCCCACTGCATCATCGAGGGCCCCGTCAAGCTGGCCGCCGGCGTGCGAGTCATTGCCCAAGCCCACCTTCTCGGACCTTTGGAGGTCGGCGAGGGCACAATTATTTGGCCGTTTGCCGTGCTCGGGCGTGAGCCCCAGGACGTGAAGTTCAGGCCAGGCGATCCCACGGCCGGGGTCACGATCGGCCGCGAATGCCTCATCCGTGAGCACGCCTCGATCCACTCCTCCACACGCCTGGATCGCCCGACCCGCGTCGGCGACGGCGTGTTCCTGATGCAATGCTCCCACGTCGGGCACGACGCACAGATCGGCGACAAGGTCGTGCTCGTGAACGGTGCCCTGATTGCCGGGCATGCCGAGATTCACGAGATGGCCAATCTGGGCGGCAACGCAGGGGTCCATCAGTTCGCCCGGGTAGGCCGCGTCGCGATGATGACCGGCAACATGGGTATCAGCCGCGACGTCCTCCCGTATTGCACCTGCCGAGCCCGCAATCGCTTGGCGGGGATCAACGCCGTGGGCATGCGTCGGGCTGGATACTCCAGAGAAGACATCCGCGCGACCCAGATCGCCTTCCGGGAGTTGATTCGCCCGTACGTTCCGCAAAACGAGTTGCTCGCAGAGCTGGACCTCCGGGGCCAGACGCACAGTCCGCTGGCGGACATCGCCCAGTTCATCCGAGAGAGTAAACGAGGCGTGTGCCCGAGCGAGCACACGCCGCCCCCAGGGTTCGGTGCATGGATGCACGATCACGAGCCCCACGACCTCGCTCTCCTGGGCGACCAGGACCGGGCCGATTAGCAAGGAGGCGGGATGCACTCGCACGACCATCCGGCGGTCGACGCACGCCTGAGCGTGCTGGCCAGCGGGTCCAGCGGCAACTGCAGCGCGATCGAGTTTCGCCGGCGCGATGGCTCGCGCCGACTCGCGATGGTCGACATGGGCCTGAGCCCCCGGCGCACCCAAAGACTCCTCCACGAACGCGGCGTGAGCCTGAGCGAGGTCTCCGACGCCTTCATTACCCATTTCGATCGAGACCACTTCCACGCCGGGTGGACCTCCCAGACCCACCTGCCCTTCCGTATCCACGTCCACGAGCGCCACGAAGTCACGGCACGCAAGTGCGGGCTCGCACGATCCAAGATGACGCTCTTCGATGGGCCATTCATGCCCATGGCGGGCGTCCGAACGTCCTCCAGCGAAGAGTTCCACGACGAGACAGGCGTCATTGCATACCGATTCGATCTCGCCTCGGGCGTGTCGCTCGGCTACGCGACCGACCTGGGCTCGGTAACAAGTGATCT
>JAJDDL010000364.1 GCA_029260335.1 Phycisphaerales bacterium
TCAATCAGGTTGTTTTCTGCCAGCCGCGTCACCCAGGCGATGAACCCGCTCACGCCGCCACCCGTGAATCGATCAAGCCGGAGCACAACCTCCAGGTACGTCACCTGCATCACGTCGTCGACATCGAGATGGGCCTGGAGCCACCCGGTGATCTTGGGGGCTATTCGACCACGCACCTGGGGGCCGCAGTGCTCCAGGAGGTCCATGAGCGCAGCCCGGTCGCCGCCCTTGGCTCGACGCAGCAGATCGTCGCGTTGATCACTTTCACCCATCGGTGGACACTCCAAGTGCAGCCAATGCAAGCAGTTTACCCCAAGTTGGCAGTTGTCGGACCCCACAATGCGGCTTCGGATATCACGGATACGGCCGAACCCGCCACATGCTTCAAGAAAGCACCATGCAAGGTCGATGCTGGGATGTCCCTGCGTAGTTTCGAGGTATAGGACCTCCTGGAGCTCACTGCCATGACCGCCCCACGAATCCTGCTGGCCGACGACGAGGTGCACATCACGCGCCTGGTCGCGCGTCGACTGGAAGAGTCGGGCCATGAGATTCGTGTCGCCTGCGATGGCGAAGAGGCATGGAGCGTCATCCAGGAATGGCCCCCCAATCTCATCATCACAGACCTGCAGATGCCATATGTCAGCGGCATCGACCTGGTCCTGCGCGCCCGGACACAACCGCAAACGGCCGACATCCCGGTCATCATGCTGACCGCTCGCGGCTATGTACTCCAAGAAGAGCAGATCAAGCAAGCGAAGATCACGCATCTGCTGAGCAAGCCATTCAGCATCCGCCGTCTGGCGACCCTCGTCGAGGAGTTGCTCGAACAGAACGAGCAGGCGAGGCGCGCTGCATGAGCTTGAGCTCTCACGACAACCATCTCGATCCGTACGAGGTCGTCGCCGGTCGGTGCGCAAAGCTCGGCCTTGCCGTCTGGCGATGCAATCCCGCGGGCATCATCATCAGCGAGCCCGACGATGAAGGCCTGCTCGGACTCTGGCACAACGCAAGCACGCTCACCCAGGCCATCGCCCGCATGGTCTGCGAACTCTCGGGCCAGACTCCCACCGAGCCCATCCAACTCGACGAGTCGTGCTGGGCCATCATCGTGCCGGTGACATGGCGCAATCGGCTCGGCGGCTATATCGTCGCGCTCGCGCTCGGCGAAGAGTTCTTCGATTCCGATCTGTTCAACAAGTCCTGCGCCAGCGCACAGCTCAACGTCGCAACAACGAGGCGATGCCTCCGGGAGCGCGCATGCCTCAACGAAACCAGCGTCCGTCAGGCCATGCGCATGGTCCGATGGATGGTCGATGATCTGGAGTCGGTCGGGGATCTTGACGAGACCGTCTCGGGCTTCACCGTCCAACTGAGCAACGCCTACGAGACAATCGACCTGCTCTACGCGCTGGGCCACTCCATGAACGAGCCCAACGAGCCGGGCCAGTTCATCACCGCCGCACTCGAACGCGTGCACACCGCCATGGACTTCGCCTGGGTGGGCGCCATGTTCAGCGATGACGCCGGGGCCGCACCAGTCGTGCACGGCAAGTTCTATTCCCACGGCTCGCCCACCATGTCCAAGCAGCGCCTCCAGAAGGCTTGCCGAGGACTCGTCGGCTCGATTCCAACACCCAAGGAACGCCACATTCTGAGCGACAACCCCGGGTTCGACCCCGATGGCGGGCCGCAGATCATCCTCCAGCCCATCCTCCGCTCCGGACGCCTTGCGGGGTTCATCCTGGCGGGCGAGAAGGGCGGCATCGATCCGCAGGTCAGCAGCTACGACACGCACCTGCTCGAAGCCACCGCAAGCTACATCGGCCCATTCCTCGAGAACGCGTCGCTCTACGAGACCCAGAACCGCATGTTCCTGGGCACCCTCCAAGCACTCACCAGCGCGATCGACGCCAAAGACCCCTACACCCATGGTCACTCCGAACGCGTCGCACACCTCTCGGCGCAACTCGCCGCGGCGGTCGGCCTTGAGCACGAACGCGTCGAGCGGATCCACATCGCGGGCCTTGTGCACGATGTCGGCAAGATCGGTGTTCCCGAACTCATCCTCGGCAAGCCCGGACGCTTGGATGACGCTGAGATGGATGCCATCCGCCAGCATCCCGCGATCGGCCATCGCATCCTGCAAGACATCCCGGTGCTCGACGACATCGTGCCGGGCGTGCTCCACCACCATGAGCGCTGGGATGGCGACGGATACCCGGCCAAGCTCGCCGGCAACAAGATCCCACAGATCGCCCGTATCATCGGCGTCGCCGACACCTTCGATGCGATGAGCTCCAACCGCGCGTATCGCCCCGCGATGACGCGCGACAAGGTGCTTGCAGAGATCAGAAGCTGCGCCGGCAGCCAGTTCGACCCCGAACTCGTGGAACCCTTCTTGGGCCTCGACTTCGCGGAGTACGACAACATGGTCGAACGGGCCCACGCCGAGAGCGAGAACGGGTCAGTCAACCGCGCGGCATAGCCAAAGCCGCGAAGCACCGCCCGTATCAAGAACCCAACGGATCGCCCTCAGCCGCCTTGCTCTCTGCGGTCGCCGCCGGATCCAACGCGCCATGATCATCGGCGGGCAAGATCACGCGAAAGGTCGTCCCCGATCCCTCGGATAACACCTCGATGTGCCCGCGGTGGTCCTCGATGATCCGCTTGGTCACCGCCAACCCAAGCCCCGTGCCCCGGGTGCCCTTGGTCGTGTTGAATGGCTCGAAGATCCAACGCAACTTCTCTTCGGGGATCCCCTTGCCATTGTCACGCACGTGAATCTCGGCCATCGGCGGCTGGCTCTGGAGCAGCGGATCGGGCGTGTGGTACATCGTGCGCACCGTAACGACCCCGCCCGTCGACTCTACCGCGTCCACCGCATTGCCCATCAGGTTCACGATCGCCTGGTGCAGCAGGTTCGGATCCACCGGGATCGGAGGCATCTCCGGATCCGGATCGAGGATCATCGCACATCCCTTCTCCTCGCACATCGGCGCGAGCAGCTCGGCGCACTCCTCGATCAGCTTCTTCAATGGCGTCAGCTCGATCTCCACCTGCTTCTGACGGCTGAACGTCAGCATGTTGACGGTCAATCCAACGATCCGATCGATGTTGCGCTTCTGGATCGTCCAGCCGTCGCGTGCGATGCTCAGATCCTCGCGATCCAGCCCGATCTGCACGAGATCCGCCCCGCCGCGCAACCCTTGCAAGATGTTCTTGATCGAATGGCTCAGGCTCGCGACCGTCTCGCCCATCGCCGACAACCGCTCGGCGTGGATCTTCTGCGCCCCCAGCTCCGCGTTCGCCAGCGCCAGGCCGGTGTGCTGGCCAATCGCGTTCATCAACGCGAGCTGCTCGCGTGTAAACGAGAAGTTGATGATCGACGAATCGATGTAGATCGCGCCGTACACCCGGTCGCGATGGCGAATCGGGGCGCAGATCGCCGAGCGGATCTTGAAGCGCTGCACGCTATCACCAGCCTGGAATCGCGGATCGTTCATCGCGTTGGTGCTCAAGATCCCTTCGGTCTTGGTCACGCAATGACGCAAGATCGTTCGGCTGACATGGATCTTCGCCTCGCTCGCGTCCCTGGGCGGCAGCTTGTAACGCACCACCGCCGGCTCGAGCGGCGTGTCCACGCCAGCGCCGCGCACCATGATGAACCCACGCTCGGGGCTGAACTCCTTGAACACCAAGTCCATCACCGACGAGAGCAACGCCCTTCGACTCGTCGTGTGGCCCAGAAGCGTTGTCAGGTGATACACGACCTGGAGATGATGCACCGCCGCCGCGCCCGGCTCGGGCTCTGCCAGAATCACCGAATCGTCATCGCTCGCAAGCGTGTGCTCGAACTCGGTCTCGAGGATCGAATCGGCCACGATATTGACCGCGTTGCTCTTGGCCGGATCCACCGCCCCAAACGCGAAGAGCGAGGACCCGACCCGCACCAGATCGCCCCGCCGCAATCGCACCCGTTCATCGATCCGCACGCCGTTGATCCACGTCCCGTTCTGGCTCTCCAGATCGCGGATCCACCACTCGCCCGCGTCGGGCGTGAGCTCGGCGTGCCGACGGCTGACCGTGTTGTCGCTTATGGGCAAGGCCTCGCTCGAGCGACCAAGCAGCTGCGGCTCGTGCTCGGGCAGCTCAAACCGCTTGCCGACGTCCGGGCCCTCGATGATCGTGAGAATCAGCACCAAGGAACGATACCGCGTTGGGCTTCGCCCGGATCCAACCCAAGTGCCAACGCCCCGCCCTCGGCTATCCTGGAGCCATGGCCCGCCGACCCGCCAGTTCCGCTCCGCCGCCGACGCTCGACCAGACGACCCGGGTCGCCCTGCTCTTGGGCAAAGAGGCCTTTGTCCGCGATGCCTATCTCAATCGCCTGAAGCTCGCACTCGAAAAAGCCCACGGCGAGATCCAGATCGCCCGCTTCCGAGGCTCAGAGTGCGATATCGCGGACGTCCTGGACGAGGCCCGGAGCTTCGGGCTCATGGTCACCCACAAGCTCATCATCGTGAGTGAGGCCGCCGACCTTGTCACGGGCGAGACCAACCGCAGAGCCATGGAGCGTTACGCCCAGAGCCCGACCGAAAGCGCCACCCTCGCATTGCTCGCCGATACCTGGCACAAGGGCAAACTCGACAAGATGATCGCCGAGGTCGGCGCGATCGTGCCCTGTGAGGCACTCGCAGAGCCCGACGCTATGCGTTGGCTCGAGATGCGTGCGAGCAAGAATCACAACGCAAAGATCGACCGAGACGCGGCCCGCCTGCTTGTCGACCGCATGGGCACCTCCCTCCAACGTCTGGATAGCGAGCTTGCCAAGCTCGCAGCGGATCACCCCGTGATCGACGAGCAGGCCGTCCGCTCGCTGGTTGGCAAGACCCGCGAAGAAGAAGTCTGGGGAATCCAAAGCGATGTGCTACGCGCTACCCCGGACTACGCCGTGGGCCAACTCCGTGAGGCAATTGAAATCTCTCGCCATCCGCCGGTGCTCATTAGTTACGCCCTGACCGACCTGACGCGCAAACTCCACGCGATGGCCCGGGGCCTGGATGATCGGATCCCCCCCCAGCAACTCGCCAAGACCCTGAAGCTCTGGGGCCCGGCGGGCCGGGCCATTGAAGAATCGGCCCGAAAGCTGGGCTCGCAAACCGCCGCCAGGCTCTTTCGCGAGGCCATCGCGACCGACGCCGCGATCAAATCCGGCCTCGGCAGGCCCCAGCGGCGCCTCGAGCGTTTGGCCATGCAGATCGCCTCATCCCGCTAATCCCAAAGTCGACGGGCCCATCCTGTCGATTGTCTGGCGGACCATCGCGGAGCGAGGTTGATCAACATGCGCAAGGATTGCACCATTCTGGGTCTCGTCGTGACTGCACTCGCCGGCTGTGGTGGGAGCGGACCGAGAATCGAGCCCATCAACAACGGCCTCAACTACCTGGCCGCCGAAGACCCACAACAAGAGGCCAAAGCGGACACCGAGCAGGACCTGGCCGCGCTGCCCGATCCCGCCTCGGCGAGCGAGCCCACCGATGCCTGGGCCAAGGCGGCCGTGGACCTCCAGGAGCTCCAGACCCTGCTCAACCAGGAACGCTCGGCTGAGATGGGCGAGGGCGAGGGCGAGACGATTGACCAAGAGTTGGTTGAAGAAAACCAACCTTCTCTGCTCTTGGCCGACGCCTCTCTACAAACCCTCACGACGGACCCGACGGACCCGACCGAGACCGTCGTACCTCCGGGCATGCCATCGGATCTTGAGAGTGAAACACAAGCCGACGCAGAGACAGACGATGCAAGCGAGACTCTGGCGGACGCTTCTTCCATCCCTGAAGTGGAAGTGAACGATCCCGATCTTGTAGAGCAGGATCAGCGTCCGAACGTCCTTGCTACAAACTCCCCGAGTCCTGAAGACATCGCACGCATGCTCCAGGACATGCTTCTTGAACGTGCCGCTGACGGCGTGCCGGCAGATGCAGCACGTGCCGCACTCCTCGCCGCGGCTCTCGGGTTGCCCGACGACGAACTCGACGCGATGCAGTTCCACCCCGCCGAGCGAGCCCGCATCGATGCGGCCAGAGCGTTTGTCCGATCGTTCATCGAATCTGATGCCACCAACGAGCAAGTCCTCGAACGGCTCGAGAGCTTGTCTGAAGACCTCGCATCGTCGTCCAACGCGTTTCGCGTCCGCGAAGCCAAGCTCTGCACTGAGGTTCGCGCCTTCGCCGACTACACGCCGATCACCGACACGACCTTCCTCGCCGGCATCGACAATCACCTCATCGTCTACACCGAGCCCGACCGGTTCAGCTGCCGTCAAGTCACGACCGAGGGACAGCCATCGTTCGAGGTCGAGATCTCCCAGCAGTTGACCCTCTATCACGACGCCCCGGGTGAGTTGCAGGTCTGGCACCAGCCCCGAGCCCGGATCCTGGAAAACTCCCGCCGCAAACGCCGGGACTTCTACCTCGTCAACGAGATCGAGCTCCCGGCTCGGCTGAGCGTCGGTTCCTACCTCCTGAAGGTCTCGACTCGCGATGAGGTTTCGGGCGCGATCGCCGAGCGGACGATCCCGATTCGGATCGTCGCCGACCCCGCTCTCGCACACGCTGGCGGCTAGACCTGCCATTCGGGCAGGGGTTTTCTGGCCATCTAGGTCCGAGAATGCGGCTGGATCCCCCTTCTGCACCTCTGCGGACATCCTTGGGCGGGTTTCACAGGGTGGCACGCTCCGTGCTGCCGATAGTCCATCCACTCCCGGTGCCGGGGAATCGTTTTGGCCTTCCTAGAGTTTCCTCTGGAAGGACCGATAGCTAGTCCTGGCGGGGGATGGTCGCTCGGGGAGTGAGCGGCCAGCGGAGAGGATCGTGCGATTTTTCCTTCGCACGATCAATAGAACGGAGGTCTCGCATGTTTGAACGATTTACCGACCGCGCCCGCAAGGTCATGGCCCTGGCCAACCAGGAAGCCCAGCGGTTCAACCACGAGTACATCGGGACCGAGCACATCCTGCTTGGCCTGGTCAAAGAAGGCTCGGGCGTCGGCGCGAACGTGCTGAAGAACCTCGATGTCGATCTCCGCAAGGTGCGACTCGAGGTCGAGAAGCTTGTCAAGGCCGGGCCCGATGTCGTCACGATGGGCCAGCTGCCCCAGACTCCTCGTGCCAAGAAGGTCATCGAGTTCGCGATCGAAGAGGCCCGCAACCTGAACCACAACTACGTCGGCACCGAGCACCTGCTGCTCGGCTTGCTCCGCGAGCAAGACGGCGTTGCGGCTCAGGTCCTGATGAACCTCGGGCTCAAGCTCGAAGAGGTCCGCGAGGAAGTCCTTAACCTGCTCGGCGCCGGCGGCGAGGGTGGCGAAGAGGCAATCTCCGGCGGCGGCGGCGCCTCGGGCGAAGGTCGTCCCGGCAAGGGCAAGAGCAAGACGCCCGCGCTCGACTCGTTCGGTCGCGATCTCACCG